>NZ_JBSGXP010000079.1:0-38816 GCF_053610105.1 Kitasatospora sp. NPDC054939
GCCGGACCGCCGCCGCCCCCACGTCCGCTGACGGACCGTCAGCCTTCTCCCGTCGGCCCCGGTCCGCGGGTCGCGGTCGAGCGGCCGGCGCTCCTCCCCGTCCGCCGTCCGGTGCCCACGGCACCGCACGGAAGAAAGTCCCCCGGGTGTATACACCGGAGGTATACCCCCGGTGTATGGTCCTGTCATGAGTGTTCCACTGACCCTCCTGGGGCTGCTCGAACGCGAGCCCAGCCACGGCTACGACCTCAAGCGCGAGTACGACGCCCTGTTCGGGCGCGGCAAGCCCCTCCCGTACGGCCAGGTCTACTCGACGCTCGGCCGGCTTGCCCGGGACGGCAAGGTGGTGGCCGCCGACGCCGAACCCGGCGACGGGCCCGACCGCAAGCGCTACGTCATCACCGAGACCGGGGTGACCGAGTTCGAGACCTGGCTCGCCGATCCGATCGAGCCCGAACCGCACCTGCAGACGGTGCTGTTCACCAAGGTCGTGCTCGCCCTGATGCTCGGCCGCAGCGCCGAGCAGTACCTCGACACCCAGCGCGCCGCCCACCTGCAGCGCATGCGCGAACTCACCGAACTGCGCCGCAACGGCGCCATACTGGACGCGCTCCTCGCCGACCACGGCCTGTTCCACCTGGAGGCCGACCTGCGCTGGATCGACCTCACCACCGCCCGCCTGGACGCCCTCGCCGAGGCGGTGCGCCGATGACCCCGCTGCTCGAAGCCCGCGACGTCACCCTCGCGTTCGGCGAGACCCCGGCGCTGCGCGGCGCCTCGCTCGCCGTCGACGCCGGCGAGATCCTCGCCATCATGGGCCCCAGCGGCTCCGGCAAGTCGACGTTACTGCACTGCCTGGCGGGCATATTGACCCCCGACTCCGGCGAGGTCCACTTCGACGGCCGCCGGATCGACACCCTGGGCGAGTCCCCGCGCAGCGCCCTGCGCCGCGACGCCTTCGGCTTCGTCTTCCAGTTCGGTCAGCTCGTCCCCGAGCTGACCGCCGAGGAGAACGTCGCCCTGCCGCTGCTGCTCGGCGGCACCCGGCGGGCCGCCGCCCTGGCCGAGGCCCGCCCCTGGTTCGCCCGGCTCGGCCTGGACGGGCTGGAGCAGCGCCGCTCCGGCGAGCTCTCCGGCGGCCAGGCCCAGCGCGTCGCCCTCGCCCGCGGCCTGGTCGCCCGCCCCCGGGTGCTCTTCGCCGACGAGCCGACCGGCGCCCTGGACTCGCTCACCGGCGAACACGTCATGGAGCTGATGGTCTCCTCCGCCCGCGAGCAGGGCACCACCGTCGTCGTGGTCACCCACGAGGCGCGGGTCGCCGCCTACGCCGACCGCGAGGCCGTCGTCCGGGACGGCAGGGCGACCGCCCTGGTCCTGCCGGAACGGACCGCCCGGTGATCCCCTTCGCCCTCCGCCTGGCCTTCAGCGGCGGCCGGGAGGCCCTCGCCCGGCTGATCGCCATCGCGGCCGCGGCGGCCGTCGGCGTCGGCCTGCTGCTCTCCGTGCTGTCCGGCATCAACGCCGTCGACAAGGCCAACGAACGGCTGGTGTGGCTCAACGCGGGCTCCGAGTCGGTCACCGCGAGCGCCCCCGTCGACCCGCTCTGGTGGCACCACCGCTGGGACTACTACGACGGCCGGGAGCTCCAGGTCGTGGACGTCGCCGCCACCGGGCCGACCGCCCCCGTGCCGCCCGGCCTCACCCGGCCGCCCGCCGCCGGCGAGTACTACGCCTCACCGGCCCTGGTGGAGCTGCTCCGCGCGACCCCCGCCGACCAGCTCGGCGACCGCATCCCCGGTACCCTCGTCGGGGAGCTCGGCGACGCGGCCCTGCCGTCCCCGGACTCCCTGATCGCCGTCGTCGGCGGCACCGTCGAGCGGGTCTCCCGGCTGGACGAGGCCAAGGCCGTCACCGCGATCCCCACCGAGCTGCCCGCGGACTGCCGGAACTGCCCCGGCCTCGGCACCCGCGGGGACGCCATGACGCTGATCCTCTCCGTGGTCGCCGTCGCGCTGATCTTCCCGGTGGCGGTCTTCATCGGCACCGCCACCCGGCTCGCCGCCGCCCGCCGCGAACAGCGGTACGCCGCGATGCGGCTGGTGGGCGCCACCCCGGGCCAGGTCGCGGTGGTCGCGGTGGTGGAGTCCGTCCTCGCCGCGGTCGCGGGCACGGCCGCCGGGTTCGTCGTCCACCTGCTGCTGCGCCCGCTCACCGCGAGCGTGCCGTTCACCGGTGAGCGGTTCTTCCCGGAGGACCTCACCCTGACCGTGCCGCAGATCCTCACGGTCGCCCTCGGAGTGCCGGTGGCGGCGGCGCTCGCCGCCCGGCTCGCGCTGCGCCGGGTCTCCGTGTCGCCGCTCGGGGTCAGCCGGCGGGCCACCCCGAAGCCGCCCCGCGCCTGGCGCCTGGTGCCGCTCGTAGCCGGCTTCGCCGAACTCGCCTGGTTCGTCAACCGCCGCCCCGAATCCACCGACGCGCAGACCACGGTCTACCTGACCGGCTTCTTCCTGATCATGATCGGGCTGGTCACCTCCGGCCCCTGGCTGACCATGGTCGGCGCCCGGGCACTGGCCCGCCGGATCGGCCGGCCCGCCTCGCTGATCGCCGTCCGGCGGATGGCCGACGACCCGAGGGCCGCCTTCCGGGCCGTCAGCGGGATCGCCCTGGCGCTGTTCGTCACCAGCGCGACCGTCGGCGTCATCGGCGCCATCAACGCCAACCGCGGCGCGCTCAGCGGCGACCGGCTGACCCGGGCCGCCGTCTCGCAGGGCGCGATGTTCGAGGAGGCGCCGATGGCCGACCGGGTGCCGGACGCGCTCCTCGCCGAACTGGCGGCGATCCCCGGCGTCCGGGGCGTGATCGCCGTCCACCCCGACCGGGACGGGCTCGGCCGCGACCCGCAGGACCCCAGGCTGCCCTCCCAGCTGGTCGCCTGCGCGGACCTGGCGAAGGCCCCGGTGCTCGGCAGCTGCCCCGCGGGGGCCGAGGTCGTCACCGTCCCGGCCTGGGTCTTCGTCGACCTGGACTCCAACGCGTCCACGGTGTGGCGGGCCGTCCCGCTGACCGCCGCGGAGCTGGCAGCCCGCCCGCTCCAGTCGGTCTACGCCACCACCGACGGCTCCACGGCCGCCAAGGAGAAGGTCCGCACCCTGCTGACCCGCAGCCACCCCGAGCACCGGGCCAGGACCGTCGGCGACTGGGCGTCCGGGCCGCAGCGCGAACTCGCGGGCTGGCGCCAGCTGGCCAACGTCGTCCTGCTGACCACCCTGCCGGTGGCCGGCTGCAGCCTCGCCGTCGGCGTGGTCGCCGGACTCGCCGAACGCCGCCGCCCGTTCGCGATGCTGCGGCTCACCGGGGTGCCGCTGGCCGCCCTGCGCCGGGTGGTGGCGCTGGAGACCGCCGTGCCGCTGCTGGTCACCGCCGCGGTGGCGACCGGCGCGGGCTTCCTCTCCGCGCACCTCTTCCTCAAGTCGCAGATGCGCTACGAGCTGGTCTCCCCGGGCGCGGTCTACTTCGCGCTGGTCGCGGTCGGCCTGGGCGCCTCGCTCGGGATCATCGCCTCGACGCTCCCGCTGCTGCGCCGGATCACCGGCCCGGAGGCCGCCCGCAGCGGCTGAACCGGCGTGCCCGGCGCGACCGCCCGCAGCGGCCGAACCGGCGCGACCGCCCGCACCGCGTACGCCTACCCGGCCACCGGGTAGGCGTACGTGCCGTCGCGCAGCGGGGTTCCGCCCCTGCCCAGCCAGCGGTCGAGCACCAGCCCGGACGGGTAGAACACCGGCTCCGGCAGCGCGTCCACCGGGTACCGCTCCCAGCCGGCGCAGGCGTGCGGCTCGGTGACCTCGGCGGGGGAGAGGCTGGCCGGGGCCAGCACCGCGGCGGTCAGCCGGGGCCGGCCCAGCTCGTGGTCGAGCAGCACCGCCAGCACCCGCATCTCCTCGGCCGGGAGCACGATGCCGGTCTCCTCGGCCAGCTCCCGGGCGGCGGCCTGCTCCAGGGACTCGCCCGGCCGGTCGACCTTGCCGCCCGGCAGGCCCCAGGTGGGCGGCTCCCCGGCGGCGGTCCGGCGGCCGATCAGCACCTGGCCGTCCCCGGTCGGCACGATCACCCCGACGCCGAGCACCGGCGCACCGCCCGCGGCGGCACCGGTCGGAGGCTCGGCGGTCGCCGCGGCACCGTCCGGAACGGCGGCGGTCGACGTGCTGGTCATGCGGTCCCCTCCCTCACCACTGGCCGCGCTCGTAGTCCTTCAGGAAGCAGCCGTACAGGTCCTCGCCCCGCTCGCCGCGGACGATCGGGTCGTACACCCGGGCGGCGCCGTCGACCAGGTCGAGCGGGGCGTGGAAGCCCTCGTCGGCCAGCCGCATCTTGTCCGGGTGGGGCCGCTCGTCGGTGATCCAGCCGGTGTCGACGGCCGTCATCAGGATGCCGTCGCTCTCGAACATCTCGTGCGCGCTGGTGCGGGTGAGCATGTTGAGCGCGGCCTTGGCCATGTTGGTGTGCGGGTGGCCGGCGCCCTTGTAGCCGCGGGCGAAGACGCCCTCCATCGCCGAGACGTTGACCACGTACTTGCGGCGCGCCGAGGAGGCGGCCATCGCCGGGCGCAGCCGGCTGATCAGGATGAACGGCGCGGTGGAGTTGCAGAGCTGGACCTCCAGCAGCTCCACCGGGCCGACCTCGCCGACGGTCTGCACCCAGCTGTTGGTGGGCGCCAGGTCGGGCACCAGGCCGCCGGCGTCGATCGCGGTGCCGGCCTCGATCCGGGCGGGCGTCGCCGAGCCGGTCACCAGCGCGAGGGAGGTGACGTCCTCGGCGGCCATCCGCCGGTCGCCGTCGGCCTGGGCCGGCAGCGCGGGCAGGTCGACGCTGCCGCTGCCGAAACGGCCGATGGTGGTGGACTGCGGCAGCATGCCGGCCGGCAGCGGCGCGGACTCGGCGGCGAGCAGCTCGCGGTAGGACTCCGGCGGGCGGCGCACGGTCTGCGCGGCGTTGTTGATCAGGATGTCCAGCGGTCCGTCCGCGGCGACCTCGTCGGCCAGCGCCATAACCTGGGCCGGGTCGCGCAGGTCGATGCCGATGACCTTCAGGCGGTGCAGCCAGTCGGCGCTGTCCGGCATCGCGGTGAAGCGGCGGATCGCGTCGTTGGGGAACCGCGTGGTGATGGTGGTGTGGGCGCCGTCGCGCAGCAGCATCAGCGCGATGTACATCCCGATCTTGGCGCGGCCGCCGGTGAGCAGCGCCCGCCGGCCGGTCAGGTCGGCCCGGGCGTCGCGCCGGGTGCGGTTCTTGGCCGCACAGTCCTGGCAGAGGTTGTGGTAGAAGGCGTCGACCTCGACGTAGCGCTGCTTGCAGGTGTAGCAGGAGCGCGGGCGCTCCAGGATCCCGGCGATCTCGGTGGTGGTGACGGTGGTCAGGCCGAACGCCCCGGCCGTCTCGTCGTCGATCCGGGTGGGCGCGCCGGTGGCCGTACGGGCGGTGACGGCGCGGTCGTTGGCCGTCTTGCGGGCGCGGGTCTCCTGGCGGCGGCGCTGCTTGAGGGTCCGGAATATGCCGCCGACGGCCTGCCGGACGGTGATCGCGTCCGGGTGGTCGACGTGCAGCGTGTCCAGCTCGGCGAGCACGTCGAGGCAGAGCTTCAGCCGCTCCGGGTCGAGGCCGGGGCCGTAGTCGTCGACCTCCTCGACCTCCTCGACCTCCTCGACCTGCCCGACCTCCTCGGGCGCCGCGACCTCCTCGGGCGCGTCGGCGCCGATGCCCTCGGTGCCGTCGTACTGCTGGGTGTCCGTGCCCGCCGTCATGCCGTCCGCTTCCCTGTCCCCGCTCACCGTTTACCGCGTGAATGCTACGGGAGCGGCACCGGGCAGGGCGAAAAGCGGCGTCGGCGGGCGTAGGGGGCGCGACCCCGGGCGCCGCCGCCGGCCCGGGGGCAGACGCTTGTGCTTTCCTCCAAGGCCGAGGGCCCGCGCTGGTCCGGACCTCGTGCGGACCTTCAGGACTGACCGGCGGACTGGCGCATTCACCTGCGGTTCGGCGAGGATTGGTCCACGGGTCAAGGGAGCCATGTGCGTCCACCCGTTCCCGGCCCAGTCCGCACCCCAGGTGTATCTACGACCGCCGGAGAACCCCCGATGCAGTTCCTGAACGACATCCAGCCCTCGTACGACCTGACGTACGACGACGTGTTCATGGTCCCCAGCCGTTCCGCCGTGGGCTCCCGGCAGGGCGTCGACCTCTCGTCGAACGACGGCACCGGCACCACCATCCCGCTGGTCGTCGCCAACATGACCGCGATCGCCGGCCGCCGGATGGCCGAGACCGTCGCCCGCCGCGGCGGCCTGGTCGCCATCCCGCAGGACATCCCGACCGAGGTCATCGCCGAGGTGATCGGCTGGGTCAAGCAGCGCCACCTGGTGCACGACACCGCGCTCACCCTCGCCCCCGGCGACACCGTCGCCGACGCCCTCTCGCTGCTGCCCAAGCGCGCCCACAACGCGCTCGTCGTGGTCGAGGACGGCAAGCCGGTCGGTGTCGTCACCGACCACGACTGCCAGGGCGTCGACCGCTTCACCAGCCTCTCCGAGGTGATGTCCCGCGACCTGCTGCTGCTGGACCAGGACATCGACCCGCGCGCCGCCTTCGACCGGCTCAACGAGGGCCACCGCAAGCTCGCCCCGGTGATCGACCGGGACGGCCGCCTGGTCGGCATCCTGACCCGCAAGAACGCGCTGCGCGCCACCCTGTACACCCCCGCCGTCGACGCCGCCGGCAAGCTGCGGATCGCCGCCACCGTCGGCATCAACGGCGACGTCGCGGGCAAGGCCAAGGCGCTGGTCGAGGCCGGCGCCGACGTGCTGGTCGTCGACACCGCGCACGGCCACCAGGAGTCGATGATCAGCGCGCTGCGCGCGGTGCGCGGCCTCGACCCGCAGATTCCGATCGTGGCCGGCAACGTGGTCTCCGCGGCCGGTGTCCGCGACCTGGTCGAGGCGGGCGCCGACATCCTCAAGGTCGGCGTCGGCCCCGGCGCCATGTGCACCACCCGGATGATGACCGGCGTCGGCCGCCCGCAGTTCTCCGCGGTGCTGGAGTGCGCCGCCGAGGCCCGCCGCCTGGGCAAGCACGTCTGGGCCGACGGCGGCGTGCGCCACCCGCGCGACGTCGCGATGGCGCTGGCCGCCGGCGCCTCCAACGTGATGATCGGCTCCTGGTTCGCCGGCACCTACGAGTCGCCGGGCGACCTGCAGACCACCGCCGACGGCCGCCAGTACAAGGAGAGCTTCGGCATGGCCTCGGCGCGCGCGGTCAGCAACCGCACCGCCCAGGACTCCGCGTACGACCGCGCGCGCAAGGCGCTGTTCGAGGAGGGCATCTCGCACTCGCGGATGTTCGTCGACCCGGCCCGCCCGGGCGTCGAGGACCTCATCGACTCGATCGTCGCCGGTGTGCGCAGCTCCTGCACCTACGCGGGCGCCTCCAGCCTGGAGGAGTTCCACGACAAGGCCGTGATCGGCATCCAGAGTGCGGCCGGCTACGCCGAGGGCAAGCCGCTGCACTCCAGCTGGGCCTGACCGCCTCCGGCGCGGCCGCGTACCGTCAGGCCGGCCGGCTCCGCGGATCGGGGTGCCGGCCGGCCGGCGCGCCGTCGGTCGGCTGGGTGACCGCGCCGGTGGCGCCGGTGCAGGGGGTCAGCAGGGCGCGGCCGACCAGTCCGACCGAGCCGTCCAGGGCGGCGGCCAGCGCGGACGCGGCGAACGGCACCCGCCGCAGCCCCCACAGCGCCAGCACGCTCGCCCAGGCCGCGTCCCGGGCGGCGTCGATCGACCAGGCGCTCACCAGGTGGGTCAGCGATCCGCCGGCCTCCAGCAGGTCCGGTCCGGGCATCAGCTGTTCGCGGACCTCGGCCTCCACCCGGGCCAGCAGCCCGTTGATCCGCCCGTAGTCCCCGGCCAGGTCGTCGGGCTCCCGTCCCAGCAGACGGCAGGTGTCGAGCACCGCCAGCGGCAGGTCGTGCTCGATGTGGGCGTTCATCCCGGCCAAGGCGAACTGCAGGGGCTGCACGCCCGGGTGCGCGCGCAGCTCGAACAGTGCCCGCCAGCAGGCGGGCGGACGCCGGTCGGCCGCGTGCGCGTCCACGGCCAGCAGGTAGCGGCCGGCGAACACCGCGTCCAGGACGGCCATCGCCTCCGGATCGGTGAAGTGCCCCTGCTCCAGCCGCTCCCGGACCAGCTCGGTGACGGTGAGGTACATCCGGTTGAACACCGCGACCCCGTCCGCCGCCGGCAGCGCGGCCCCGATCCCGCGCAGCCGGTCGACCACCTGGTCCACCGTCGGGACGTCCTCCGCCGTCTCCAGCAGGCTCATCGCGTACCTCCGTGTCCGCCGACCCCGTTGCCCGTGCACGCCCGGCGCGTTCCGTGAGCCGGCGGCTGCCTCGGGAGGGTCGCACCGATGGTGTGACTGATCGCACCATCGTGTCAGCGGCCCGGCCCGCCCGGGAGGAGCCGCGCACGGCGTCCGTGCGCGAACTCCCCGGGTGGGGGTCCGCGGGGGCCGCCCGGCCGGGTCGGTGCGGGGTCGGTGCGGTGCGGTTCGGCCCGGGTCGGTGCCGGTCGGTTCGGTTCGGCTCAGTTCGGCTCGGTGAGGTCTTCGCTCCGGCTCAGCCCAGGTCGTACTCCAGCGCGTAGGCGTGGTTGCCCGCGTCGTCCTGGGTGATGTCCAGGGTGCCGGTCAGCCCCGCCAGCTCCCCGGTGCCCGTCCCCGGCACCACCCGGACGGACAGGCGCTCCCCGTGGCTGCCCGGCGCACTGTGCTGCAGCACGAACGAACCCTTCCGCCCGTCCAACTCGCCGGTGAAGTGCTCCACCGCCACGTACGCCGCCGGCTCGCCCGCGGCGTCCATGACCGACAGCATCTGCACCGTGCTCGACCCGGCCAGCGCACCCCGGAAGGTCTTCGCCAGCAGTACCCGGCCCAGCGTCGCGCCTGCCCGCTCGTCCGTCTCCTGCGGCTCCCACGACGTCACGTCGAACGACCCGCCCACCTGCGCACCCATCCCGAACTCCCCTCGACGACCGTGCCGCCGGCACCCCGGTCGGCCTGCGCGGTCAGCCTCGCACGGGCCACTGACACCCGCGCCCGGACGCCGCCCGGTTCCCGGAGCGTGACGGCTCGCCCCGGCGGCCGGGTCCGGTTCGGCGTCGGCCCGGTCCGGCGGGGCGTCGGCCCGTCCCGGCCCGTCCCGGTGGCCCCGTTCAGCGGTCCCAGCGGAGGGCCAGCAGCGCCGCGTCGTCGTCCGGCCCGCCGCCCGCGTACGCCCGGACGTCCGCGAGCAGCCGGTCCAGGACGGCCTCCGGATCCTGGGTGGGCAGCGCCGCCAGCCGCTCGGCCAGCGGGTAGAAGCGGCCCGTGGTGTCCCGGGCCTCCGACACGCCGTCCGTGTAGAGCAGCAGCAGGTCCCCGGTCCGGGGCTCGAACCGGCCCTTCCGGTAGCCCGCCCCGGACAGCCCCAGCAGCCCCAGCGGCGGCGCGTGCTCCGGCGGTACCAGCTCGCTCACCAGCCCCTCCCGGCGCAGCAGCGGATGCGGATGCCCGCAGTTCACGTACTCCGCCGGCCCCGCCAGCGGCGGCACGTTCAGCAGCAGCGCCGTGACGAACCGCTCCTGGCTGGGACGGCCGGTCAGCGCCTCGTCCAGCCGCTCCGCCAGCCGGGCGAGGTCCGCCTCGCCACCCGCCGACGCCCGGAAGGCGCCCAGCACGTCCGCCGCCGTCTCCACCGCCGAGAGCCCGTTGCCCTGTACGTCGCCCAGCAGGATCCGGACCCCGTGCGGCGTCTCCACCACCTCGTACAGATCGCCGCCGATCCTGGCCTCGGCCGCCGCCGCGGCGTAGCGCACCGCCACTCGCAGCGGCCCGACCCGGTCCGGCGGCGGGCGCAGCAGGGCCCGCTGCGCCGCCTCCGCCACCGTGCGGACCTGGAGCAGCTCGCGCTCCCGGGCCGCCACCAGGGCCACGTTCGCGGTGCTGGCCAGCGTCGCGGCCACCACCGTGACCAGCGCGGTGACGTGCACCGACTCCGGCAGCCCGTGGTTGCTTAGCTCCAGCAGCCCGACCCCGGTCACCGCGACCACGCCCGCCAGCAGTGGCACCCGGGCCGCCCGGGTGGCCGCGCCCGCCAGGATCGGGACGGCCGCGAGCAGCGGGGAGACCGTCGTGCCGGGCCCGGCGAGCACGTCGATCACCACGGCCGCCGTCAGCAGCAGCGCCGCGCAGAGCAGCAGCACCCGGGCCTGCCGCGGCAGCCGCAGCGGGGCCGGCGGCGCACTGGAGGGCGGGCGGTGGGAGGTCACGGGCGGCTCCTCGGCTTTCACGTCCACTCTCCTCCGGGAGCGCCGCCGTCGGCACCTCGGCGGGGGCGGTTCCCGGCTGTCCCGGTTCTCCCCGGCCCGTCCCCGGCTGTGCCCGGCCCGTCCCCGGTCGTCCCCGGCCCGTCCCCGGTTGTTCCCCGGCCCGTCCCCGTTCTCCGGGGCCGTCCGGCGGGCGCGTAGGCTGGCCGGGACATGAGACGCAGGAACCCGATGCCCCCGCCCCCCCTCCCGCAGCGCCTCGGGGTGGACCCGGTGCACCTGCGGCTCCCCGTCGAGGGCCCCTGGCCGACCGTGCGCGCCTACCTCGCCGACCGGCTGCCGACCGTCGACCCGGCCAGGATCGACGCGCTGCTGGACGGCCGGGAGATCTCCGGCACCGACGGCCCGATCGGCCCGGACGAACCGTTCCGCCCCGGTGCCCACCTCTGGCTCCACCGCGACCTGCCGGACGAGGTCCCCGTCCCGTTCGCGCTGGAGGTGCTGCACCGCGACGAGCACCTCGTGATCGTCGACAAGCCGCACTTCCTCGCCACCACCCCGCGCGGCCGGCACGTCGTCGAGACCGCGCTCTCCAAGCTGCGCCACACCCTCGCCCTGCCCGCCCTCAGCCCGGCCCACCGGCTCGACCGGCTGACCGCCGGACTCGCCATGTTCGTGGTGCGCCCGCAGGACCGGGGCGCCTACCAGACCCTCTTCCGCGACCGGCTGGTCCGCAAGGAGTACCAGGCCGTCGCCGGGTACGACCCCGGGCTGGCCCTGCCGCGTACCGTCCGCAGCCACATCGTCAAGGACCGCGGCCGGATCGCGGCGTACGAGCTGGACGCCCCGCCGAACAGCGAGAGCCGCGTCGAACTCGTCGAGCACCGGCCCGGCCCGGTCGGTGGCGGCGGGGACGTCGACCCTCTCGGGGACGGCGACCCTTCCGAGGCCGGGGAGGGCCTCGCCCGCTACCGGCTGCTCCCGGCGACCGGGCGCACCCACCAGCTGCGGCTGCACATGAGCAGCCTCGGCCTGCCGATCCTCGGCGACCCGGTCTACCCGCGGGTGCTGCCCGAGCCGGCCCCGGACGACTTCCGCCGACCGCTGCAACTGCTCGCCTCCGCAGTCGAGTTCACCGACCCGCTGACCGGCGAGGAGCGCCGGTTCGAGAGCCGGCGCACCCTCGCCGCATGGTCGGACCCGGCGACCTGGGCGGCCGACGCCTGAACCCCGCGGATCAGGCCGCGTGACGGGCGATCCCTCGGGTGGCTCCCTCGGGCGTTCCCTCGGGCGTTCCCTACGGCGGAAGGACCGGGTCGGAGGGCGTAGTGCCGCGACCGTAGGACCAAGGGACCACCCCGGGCGGGGCCGGTGACCGATCCGTTCCGGACCGGGCCGGGGCGATCGTGGGGCCATGAACGCACTGCCGCACCCCACCGGCGCTCCCGCCGTCTCCGCTGGACCTGGTGTCCGCGACGTCTCCGCCGTCCCCGCCGCATCGGCCGTCCCCGCTGCCTCGGCCGCGTCCGGCCCGTCCGCACTGTCCGACGCGTCCGGCCCGTCCGCCGCGGTGATCACCGGCGCCTCGCGCGGCCTCGGGCTGGCCCTCGCCCGGGCCCTCGCCGCCGAGGGCCGCCCGCTGGTGATCACCGCCCGCGGTGGCGCCGCACTCGCCGCCGTCGAAGCCGAACTCGGCGCCGTCACCGAGGTCCGCGCGCTGGCGGGCTCGGTGGTCGACGACGACCACCGGGAACGCGTCGCCCGGGCCGCCGCGAGCCTCGGCGGAGCCGGCCTGCTGGTCAACAACGCCTCCACGCTCACCGGTTACGACCTCGCGGGCGCCCCGCTGCCCCGGCTCGCCGACTTCCCGCAGGCCGGACTGCTGGAGACCTTCGAGGTCAACGTCCTCGGTCCACTGGTGCTCACCCGACTGCTGCTCCCGCAACTGCGGGCGCACGGCGGGGCCGTCCTCAACATCAGCTCCGACGCCGCCGTCGAGGCGTACGCCGGCTGGGGCGGCTACGGCGCCTCCAAGGCCGCGCTCGACCACGCCTCGGCCGTCCTCGCCGAGGAGGAGCCGGCCCTGCGGGTCTGGGCGGTCGACCCCGGCGACATGCGGACCCTGATGCACCAGGAGGCGTTCCCCGGCGAGGACATCTCCGACCGCCCGCTGCCGGAGAGCGTCGTCCCCGCGCTGCTCGGACTGCTCCGGGACCGCCCGGCCTCCGGCCGCTACCGGGCCGCCGACCTGCGGCCCGCACACCCGGCACCCGCACACCCGGCACCCGCACACCCGGCGCCCGCCGGCCCGCACGCCGCCCGCGCGGAGGCTGCTCGCCCGGAGGGCGCTCGCCAGGACGCCGCTCGTCCGGACGTCACCGCCGTGGAGGCGCGATGACCACCGTCACGCTCGGGGCCGGGTTCACCGTTCCGCCCGAACTCTCCGCCCGGGCACCGGCGGAGGCCCGCGGCAGCGCGCGGGACGACGTCCGGATGCTGGTCGGCCACCGGGCGGGCGCGATCGTCGAGCACCGCCGCTTCGGCGAACTGCCCGAGGTGCTGCGCCCCGGCGACCTGCTGGTGGTCAACGACTCCGCCACCCTGCCGGCCGCCCTCCCCGGCCGGCTGCCCGACGGCACCCCGGTGGCCCTGCACCTGTCCTCGGCCCAACCCGACGGCCACGGAACCCACTTGGTCGAACTGCGCCGGATCGTCCCGGGCGCGGCCGCGGCCTACTACCCGCCCGGCGAGTCCCCGGCGCGCCCCGGACTGCGGGTGGCCCTGCCCGCCGGTGCGGCGGCCGAACTGGCCGCGCCCTTCACGGCACGCCTCTGGTACGCCGGGCTGGACCTCCCCGAGCCGCTGACCGGCTACCTGGAGCGCCACGGCCGCCCCATCCGGTACGGCTACGTCGACCGGGACTGGCCGCTCGACGCCTACCAGACGGTCTTCGCCCGGGTGCCCGGAAGCAGCGAAATGCCCAGCGCGGCACGCCCGTTCACCGCCGACACGCTGGCCGCGCTGGCCGTCCGCGGAGTGCTGACCGCACCGGTCACCCTGCACACCGGGGTGGCCTCCCCGGAGGCCCACGAGGCCCCGTACGCGGAACGGTTCCACGTCCCCGCCGGCACCGCCGCACTCGTCGGCCGGGTACGTGCCGCCGGCGGCCGGGTGGTCGCGGTCGGCACCACGGTGGTCCGCGCGCTGGAGTCGGCGGCCGGACCCGACGGCACCGTCCACGAGGCCGACGGCTGGACGGAGTTGGTGCTCACCCCGGAACGCGGGGTGCGTGCGGTGGACGGCCTGCTCACCGGCTGGCACGAACCGCGGGCGTCCCACCTCCACCTGCTCGCCGCCGTCGCCGGACGAAGGCTGCTGCGCCGCTGCTACGCCGAGGCCGTCCAACACCGCTACCTCTGGCACGAGTTCGGCGACGTCAACCTGCTGCTGCGCTGACCGGCACCGAGCCGTCGCGGGGTCGCCGGAGGGCCGTCACCGGAAGCTGCCGGGCTGCGTGCGCTACCCGACGACCGGGAAGCCCGGCGGCAGCTCCAGCTCGAACCAGACCACCTTGCCGTGCCGGGTGGCGCGGCTGCCCCAGCGGTGGGCCAGTTCGTTCACCAGATGCATGCCGCGCCCGCCCTCGTCCTCCTCCATGGCGCGCCGCATCCGGGGGGCGTGGGTGTCCTCGTCGGCCACCTCCACGGTGAGCAGCCGGTTGCAGAACAGCCGCAGCTGGGTGGGCGAACCGGCGTGCACCAGCGCGTTGGTGATCAGCTCGCTGGTCAACAGCTCGGCCCAGTCGGAGAGCTGGTTCAGCCCCCAGTCCTCCAGCGTGTCGCGGGTGAACCGTCGGGAGTGGGCGACCATGGCATGGTCGCCGCTCAGCGGCAGGGTGGCGATCCGCTCCGACCGGATCGGCCGGGCCTGCGCCATGATGATCGCGATGTCGTCCTCGCTGCTGCGGCCGGTGAGTTCGGACAGGACGGCGTCGCAGGTCTGCTCCAGCGAGCCGCGCCGTTCGGCGATGGTCCGGCAGAGCAGGTCAAGACCCTCGTCCAGGTCACGGCCCCGGCGCTCCACCAGCCCGTCCGTGTAGAGCGCCAGGATGCCCTCCTCGGGCAGCGTGAACTCCACGCTCTCGAACGCCACTCCGCCGACCCCGAGCGGCGCGCCGGGCGGCAGCTCCAGCAGTCGGGCCCCGCCCTCGGCGTCCGCGACCACCGGCGGCAGGTGCCCGGCGCAGGCGGCCGTGCCGGTGCGGTCCATCGGGTCGTACACCGCGCAGACGCAGGTCGCGAACTGCCCCTCGCCGATCGCCGAGGTGGCCTCGTCCAAGCGGCCGAGCACCCGCGCCGGCTCCATGTCGAGCGTGATCAACGTGCGGGCCACCGTGCGGAGTTGGCCCATGGTGGCGGCGGCCCGGATACCGTGCCCCATCACGTCCCCGACGATCAGCGCGACCCGGCCGGAGGAGAGCGGGACGACGTCGAACCAGTCGCCGCCCACCTCGCTCACCACACTGCTCGGCAGGTACCGGTAGGCGATCTCCAGGCCCAGCGTCCGGTGGATCTCCTGCGGGAGCAGGCTGCGCTGCAGGGTGAGCGCGGTGTCCCGCTCCCGCCGGTAGAGCCGGCCGTTGTCCATTGCCAGCGCGGTGCGCGCCGCCAACTCCTCGGCCAGCGCGCGGTCCGCCGAGCCGAACGGCAGCGGATTGCCCATCCGGATGAACTCGGCGCCGCCCAGCACCAGTCCGCGCGCCAGCAGCGGCACCATCAGGTACGAGTGCACCCCGGCGTCCAGGCCCGGCTGCACCCGGTCCGGCGAGGCGACGATCCGCTGCAGCGCGGTCTCGTCCACCTCCGACACCAGGATGGACCGGCCGGTGCGCAGGCTCTCCGCGTAGGTCTTGGCCGACATCGAGGTCTCGCCCACCTGGTCGGCCGCGGCCGCCATCGTGCCGTCCGGCCCCACCTCGCCGACCGCCACCGCCCGCATCAGTACCGAACCGTCCCCGACCGGGCCCGGTTCCTCGCCGCTCAGCACCGCTTCGCGCAGGTCCACCGTCACGAAGTCCGCGAACCGGGGGATCACCACCTCCACCAACTCCTCGGCGGTGCGGTGCAGATCGAGCGTCGTGCCGATCCGGGTGCTCGCCTCGTTCAGCAGCGACAGGCGCTGCTGGGCGGCCCACGCCTCGTCCAGCGCGCGCTGCCGGGCGGCCGCCGCGTCCCGCTCGCGGGTGAACAGCAGGGCATTGTCGATGGACACCGCCGCCCGCACCGCCAACTCCCCGGCCAGCGCGAGGTCGTCCTCCTCGTACGGGCGGTCCACCACCGTCCGGTAGAACCCCGCCACCCCCACCGCCGAACCCCGGGCGATCAGCGGCACCACCATCAGCGACTGCACCCCCTGCTCCCGCACGGCCGAGGTGCGCACCGGGTCGTCCGAGAACCAGGCCAGCCCGGCGTCGTCCATCCGCGGTACCAGCACCGGACGCCGGTGCGCCAGGCTCCACGCGTACGGCGAACCCGGCTCGAAGCGGTGCACCCCGCCGACCCGGTCGATCGGCTGCAGCGTCGAACCCTCCGACGCATGGAAGGCCATCCGGCGCAGCACCGCCGACCCGTCCGCCGACGGGCGGGCGTCACGCTCCCCGCGGACCAGGTCGTCCAGCACCTCCACCACCACCGCGTCCGCCAGCCGCGGCGTCGCCACCTCGGCCAACTCGCGTGCGGTCTGGGCGAGATCGAGGGTCGTGCCGATCCGCGCGGAGGCCGCGTTCACCAGCGCCAGGCGTTCCTGCGCGGCCTTCGCCTCGCGCAGCGCCTGCTGGCGGGCCAGGACCGTCTGGTGCTGGCGCAGGTACAGCCGGGCGTTGTCGATCGCCACGGCCGCCCGCGAGGCCAACTCGTCGCCGAGCGTGATGTCCGCCGCCGCGAACGACTCCCGCTCACCGCGCCGCGAGTACACCACCATGCCCAGCGTGGTGCCGCGCGCCACCAGCGGCGTGATCCGCACCGACCGCGGCCGGTCGCCCAGGTAGGCGCGGCGGCGGTGCTCGGTGATCGTGTCGCTCAGCGGGGGCAGCTCCCAGGACGGCACCACCACCGTCCGCCCGCTCGCCATCGCCCGCGCGTACGGGGTGTCCGGGGAGACCTCGTAGACGGCGTCGACCGGCAACTCCTCGGCCGGGTAGTTGCGGTCCGTCGACGCCAGCGCCAGCCGGCGCACCTGCTGCGGGGCGGACGGGTCCAACGGCTCCACGTTCCGCCCGGCGACCAGCGCCTCCAGCGCGAACACCCCGCTGATGTCCGCCACGCTCGGCACCATCGCATCCGCCAACTCCCGCGCGGTCTGCCGCAGGTCGAGCGTGGTACCGATCCGGGCGGTGGCGTCCGCCAGCAGCGACAGCCGCTCCTGCGCCCGGGCCGCCCGGGCGTCCGCACGGAACCGCTCGGTGATGTCGATGACCGTCGAACTCACCCCGAGCACCCGCCCGCCCGGCTCCTCCAGTCGGAAGTAGGAGGCGGACCAGGCGTGGTCGTGCCGCGGATCACTGGGCGTGCGGCCCTCGGAGCGGGCGTCCAGCACCGGCTCGCCCGACTCCAGCACCCGCCGCATCACCGCCTCGCTCTCCTCGCCGTTGATGCCCGGCAGGACCTCGGAGAGGCGGTGGCCCAGGTGCTGGTCCACGGAGAGGCCGTTCACCCGGGCCAGCGCGTCGTTCAGCCGGACGAAGCGCAGCTCGCTGTCGAACACCGACATGCCGACCGGGGACTGCGTGAAGAAGCCGTCCAGCACCGCGAGGTCCGCCTGGATGCGGCGCAGCGTGGTCACGTCCGAGGCGACGGCCAGCACCAGCGGCCGGCCGCCCGGGCCGGAGATCGGGTGGGTGCGGAACTCCAGGTTCACGTGGTGCCCGTCCCGGTGCTTCACCGGGAACACCCCGGACCAGCCGCGGCCGTCCACGATCTCCTGGAACAGCTCCAGCACGTCCGTCCGCTGCTCGTCGGAGGCCAGCAACTGGGCTGCGCGTGCGCCGATCGCCTCCTCGGGGCTGTACCCGAGCAGGGCCTCCGCGTCGTTGCTCCAGTGCAGGATGCGGCCGTCCGCCTCGATCAGCGCCGTGGCGATCGGCACCATCAGCAACGCCTCCCGCTGCCCGTGCGCACCACCACGCGGGCTCCCGGCGCCCGGTACCGGGCCACCGCGCCCACCGGCGTCCTGCTGCTCGTCCACCATGGCCAGGGAACCGCCCGGAGATCGTCTACCAGCCCTGCCATCTTCCCACGCAGCCCCCACCCCCCGCGCGCCCCGAGGCAGGACATGTAGACCGGTCTGCATAATGCCGAGCCCGGCCGAACAGCACGCCCGAACCCGCCCGCCGACCCACGCTGCTTGCAGCGCGGAGCGGCGCTGCGCAGGAACCCGGCGACGCCGACTTCCTGCGTCGAGAATCTGTAGACCGGTCTGCATATTCGCTGGCGGGTGGCCGTCCCCGGGTGGTGCCCTGCGCGGCGCACCGGGCCCCGGGTGGTGGGCCGCGCAGGAAGTCGGCCTGGCCGACTTTTCGCGCAGTGGCCTGCCGGTCGGTTCCGCGCGGGGCGCTTGCCTGTAGACCGGTCTGCATATTCTCCCGGGGGGCGGCCTCCGCGCCCGCGCCGCACAGGAAGTCGACCTGGCCGACTTCCTGCGCACGTCCGCCGCCGGGTCGTTGCCGGCCCGCCGGCCCGCCGACCGCCGGGCTGCCGCTCGTCAGGCCGTGGTGGCGTAGTCGCGTTGGAGGGTGCGGAGGAGGCGGATGGCGAGTTGGTCGGGGGAGCGGCGGGTGTTGGCGAGGGCGATGACGCCGACCTGCTTCTCGGGGTCGAAGGCCATGAACGAGGCGAATCCGCCGGTGCCGCCGTTGTGCCAGATCTGCAGGTGGCCGCCCTGGCGCGGGTGGAGGCGGTGGCCGAGCCAGCCGAGGTGGACCCAGGCGAAGGGGTTGACCCGGTGCTTCACCTCGCGGCTGAGGTCGATGGCGGCGGCGAGCGGTCCGTCGCCGCCGCCCGCGAGCTGCGCGCGCATGAACACCGCGAGGTCGGCGGCGGTGGAGCGCAGGGCACCTGCGCCGGCGAGGTCCGCGAGGTGCCAGGGGGCCACCGGTCGGCGTCGGGCGGAGTGGCCGCGGGCGAGGCGGCCGGCCTGCTCCTCGCCGACGGTGATCACGGTGTCGTCGAGTCCGAGCGGGCGGCAGATCTCGCGGGCGACGAGTTCCTCGAACGTGGTGCCCTCCCGCCGGGCGAGGGCGAGGCCGAGCAGTCCGGCGCCGAGGTTGGAGTAGCGGAAGCTGTGGCCGGGCCGGGCGCGCAGGCGGGTGCTGCCGAGTCCGGCGAGCAGCTTGTCGGTGGTGCAGTCGGCGTACGGGTCGGGCTTGTGCGGGGTGATCAGGGCGGGCAGCAGCATGCCCTTGGGCAGCCGGGGCAGCCCGGCGGTGTGGGTGGCCAGGTGCTTGAGCGTGATCGCCTCGCCGCCCTTGGCCGGGACGCTGCTGCCGGGCGGCATGGCGTCGGCGACGAGGTCGGCGAGCGGTTCGTCCAGTTCGGTGGGGCCGGCCAGGGTGAGGCGGGCGAGGGCGAGGGCGGTGAACACCTTGGTCACCGAGCCGATTTCGAACAGGGTGTCCGCCCCGGGTGCGCCGTCGCCGCCCGGGGTGGCGTCGGGGGAGGCGCCGGTGCGGCCGGCGCCCCGGATCTCCACCGTGTCGTCGGCCATCGCGGCGACGACCACTCCCACCTGCTGCCCCGCGAGGGCGTCGGTGGTGCTCTGCGCCAGCCTGCCCAGGCTGCCAAGATCGCTCATGTCGGCGAGCCTAGGGAACGGGCGTCCGGCGCGTCGTCAGCCGATGTGAGGATTCGGTGCCCGGCCGGTCCTCCGCGGGAGGTACGCCACCGCCCGTCCCGAACGGGTACGGACGGCGGCGCGGCCGGTCGGTGGAGCAGGCCCAACGGGCTTCCGGGCGGCCTCAGCAGCTCAGGTTGGACCCCGGAACGGTGCCGAGGATCTGCACGAAGCTCTGGTACGAGTTGATCCGGCTCTGGACCTGGGCGGGGTTGCCGCCGTTGCACTCCAGGCTGCCGTTGATGCTGCGGATGGTCTCACCGAAGCCGTGCCCGTTGACCATGGCGTTGTGCGGGGTCATGGTGCCGGGGCCGGTCTGGGTGTTCCAGTACCAGAGTGCGGTCTTCCAGGCGACGGCCGGGTCGTTCTGCACCAGGTTGGGGTTGTTCAGCAGGTCGATGCCGAGGGCGTCGCCGGCGGCCTTGTAGTTGAAGTTCCAGCTGAGCTGGATCGGCCCGCGCCCGTAGTACGCGGCCTGCCCGGCGGGGCAGCCGTAGGGGCGGGAACTGTCGCAGTAGTGCGGGTAGTTGGCGGTGTTCTGCTCGACGACGTAGTACAGCCCGCCGGTCTCGTGGTTGACGTTGGCGAGGAAGGCGGCGGCCTCCTGCTTGCGGACGGTGTCGCTGCCGGTTCCGGCGAAGGCGGGGTACGCCTTGAGGGCGTCCAGCAGGCCGCGGTAGGTGTAGAAGGTGTTCCGGTTCGGGAACATCTGGTTGAACTGCGCCTCGCTGACCGGGAAGGTGCCGGGGTTGGCGGTCGTGGTGGAGGTGGGGGTCGCGGTCGGGAACGGGTCGCACGGCTGCGGGGTCCAGTACCAGGTGCTGATGGTCGGATCGTAGCCCGGGTTGTCGTGCAGCGCGCGGTAGTTGATGCCGTTGGGGGCGTACCGGACGACCTGGCCGGCGGTGTACGCGCGCCCGGCGACCCAGGTCGGGAAGGTGCAGCCGTCGGGGTTGGTCGGGGACGGGGTCGGGCTCCCGGTGGAGCCGCCGCCGCAGACGCCCTGGTCGGACCAGACGCCCGAACCGCCGTTGCCGGGCGTCTCGTTCTGGGTCCACCACTTGGCGGTCCAGTTGTGCCCGCTGTACGAGACGGAGGCTCCGCCGGTGTACGCGGTGCCGGCGTTCCAGGGGGCGGAGCAGGCTGCGGCGTTGGCGGCGGAGGCGGGCAGCAGCACCGCGATCGCCAGGGCCGTCGCCACGGCGGCGAGCAGCGCGAGGATGCGTTTCGTTGACACTCGATCACCCCTTGTGCGGTGGGGGCCGCACGGTCGTGGGACATGGACTCGGCAGCAGGGAGACCGCCGACCCCGCGTGGGGGCTCGTCGTGGGGGACGGGCCGACCGGGGTGCGGGCCGGTACGGGGTCGTCGAAGACTCAAGCGGAATGGTCTATACCTGTCAAGGGGGTCCGGCCGGTTTCGGCGTCCTGCGTCCGGTTTGCCCCATCTCGGCACCCCTGAAAGGGCGTTGCCCGCGGGCGGCGGTCATCGGGGCCCGCCCGTCACCACCCCGGCCACCCCGACCCGCCTCGGCCGCCCCCTGCCACCCCGACCCACCCCGACGCCGGCTACCCCGGCTACCCGCCGCCGGCCCCCCGGCCACCCGCCGCCGCGTCCAGGGCCTCGCGCAGGCGCCGGGCGACCTCGGCCGCGGCCGCCTCGTCGGCGTAGCGTGTCCGCGGCCAGAAGAAGCCGCGCAGTCCGTCCTTGGGATTGCGCGGCACCACGTGGACGTGCAGGTGCGGGACCGACTGGCTGATCCGGTTGTTGGCCGCGACGAAGCTGCCGGCCGCCCCGAGTCCGTGCTCGACGGCGGAGGCCACCCGCTGTACCCGCAGGAAGAACGGGCCCACCTCCGCCGCGGGGAGATCGCCCAATGTGCGGTGGTGGGCCCGTGGCACCACCAGGACGTGCCCGGGGAACAGCGGTCGGCGGTCGAGGAAGGCGACGGCGATGTCGTCCGCGAGCACCAGGTGCGCGGGTTCCTGTTCGGCGGCGACGGCACAGAAGACACAGTCCACGCGCTCCATTCAGCCGCCGCCGGAGCGCCCCCGCCACCCGGCCGGCGGCCGAGTGCGGCAGATGGGCGGGCACGCCGACGTCACGGGTGTGCGGTCCGTGTCCCGGCCACGCGTAGCGCTGCTCCACCGCTATCCGATCTGACCGACCCGGCGAAGTGCGAGCCGGACCACAGGTGCTGTGTCCGCGTGGCGGACGAGGTTGGGGAGCTCCTGGCTGAGCTTGCGCGAGGACGCGCCCGTGTGGGAGCGCACCAGCCCGGGCGCGGCGACCCTCGGCGGGAGGTTCGCCAGCAGGTGGACGTGGTCGGCCTCGCCGTTGAACTCCACCGGCTCGGCCTCGAAGTCCTCGCACGCGGCCCGCGTGATCTCCTCGCGCCGCGGTCAGGCGCCGGGTGGTGAGGACGGTGCCGGAGTCACGAGATTCGAGTGGACGTGCATGTGGAGGACGCAGTGGCAGCCGGTGTGAATGTTCTCGCCGATACCCGTGATCCGACTGTGCATCGTGATCCGTGTGCAGCTTCGGTATGGCTTCCGCCTGTATCCGAGTGCCGGTCAGTGCATGGCGTTGGCACGGGCGTTCGGGTGCGCGCGGGTGGTCTACAACGACGCGCTGCGCGCTCGGGAGACCGCCCGCAGCGAAGGGCTGCCGTTCCCGAGGACCGCCGACCTGTCGAAGCAACTGATCACCGAGGCGAAGAACACCCCCGAGCGGGCGTGGCTCGGCGAGGTCTCGGCGGTGGTCCTCCAGCGGTCCCTGCGCGACCTGGACGCGGCGTACCGGAACTTCTTCGACGGGCTGAAGGGCAAACGCCCGCGTATGGGCGCGCCCCGGTACAAGTCCCGCAAGGACACCCGGCAGGCCGTCCGCTTCACCGCCAACGCCCGCTGGTCCATCACGCCGGGCGGGAAGCTGCGCCTGCCGAAGATCGGCGACCTCAAGGTGAAGTGGTCCCGCTCCCTGCCGTCGACGCCGTCCACTGCGACCGTGGTCAAGGACGCGGCGGGCCGGTACTTCGCGTCGTTCGTCGTGGAGACCGGCCCTGAGGAGGTGCTGCCGCAGACGACGCCCGAGCTGGGCATCGACCTCGGGCTCGGGCACTTCGCGGTCCTCTCCGACGGGACCAGGGTCGACAGCCCGCGCGTCCTGCGCCGGGCGGAGAAGCGCCTGAAGAAGGCCCAGCGCGTTCTCTCCCGCAAGGAGAAGGGCAGCAGGAACAGGGACAAGGACGGGATCCGAGTCGCACGGGCACACGCCCGTGTCGCGGATGCGCGCCTCGAGTTCCACCACCAGCTCTCCACCCGGCTGATCCGCGAGAACCAAGCGGTCGCTGTGGAGGACCTGGCGGTGAAGGGGCTCGCCCGCACGCGCCTGGCAAAGTCCGTGCACGATGCCGGATGGCCGGCGTTCGTGAGCATGCTGGAGTACAAGGCCGCCCGGTACGGGCGCACTTTCGTGAAGATCGGCCGGTTCGAGCCGACCTCCCAGGTGTGCTCGCAGTGCGGCGTCAAGGACGGCCCGAAGCCCCTGCACGTCCGCGTGTGGACGTGCAGGGCGTGCGGTGCGGTGCGGTCCTGGACCGGGACATCAACGCGGCGATCAACGTCGCCAAGGCGGCCGGACTGGCCGTGTCGGCCTGTGGAGCGCAGGTAAGACGGGCATCCGTGCCCGCACCGCGCAGCGAAGCAGGAACCCACCCGAAGCGACCCACACGGCTCGTGTGGGAGCAGGCGGGAATCCCCGGCCCTTAGGCCGGGGAGGATGTCAATCGTACCGGTAGAGCACCGACTCCCGCTCGGCCTGTTCGATCGCCTCGATGGTGAGCGACGGGTCCCGCAGGTGGGAGAGGGTGACCTCGGCGGAGCTGGGCTGGGCGTCCTTGGCGAGCCAGTTCTCGGGCTTCCAGGCGGAGCTGCGCAGGAACGCCTTGGGGCAGTGGGAGTAGACCTCCTCCACGCCGATCACGATGGCGCTGCGCGGGGGCTTCCCGACGGCCGTGAGCTGCTCCAGCAGGCGCGGGTCGGTGGAGACGCAGGCGCGGCCGTTGATCCGCAGGGTGGTGTCGCGGCCGGGCACGACGAAGATCAGGCCGACCCGGCCGGTGTCCAGGATGTTGTGCAGGGTGTCGAGCCGCTTGTTGCCGGTGGCGTCGGGGATCGCGAGGGTGCGCTCGTCGAGGACGGAGACCAGGCCGGCGGGGCCGCCGCGCGGGGAGACGTCGCAGGTGCCCTCGGCGTCGGCCGAGGCGACGAAGACCAGGGACGCGCAGGCGATCAGCTGTCGGGCGACGTCGTGGATCCGGTCGACCTGCTTGCGTCGGACGAGTTCGCTGGGCTGCTCGTAGATCTCGCGCAGCTGTCCGGCGTCGCGGACGGCGTCGGCGGCGAGCGCGGCGAAGAGGCTGTCCGAGGTGTCCGGCGGGCGAATTGACGAAAGGGCGGACTCCGGTGTGATGGTCATGCCGGAAATCTAACCGAGCCCCCTTGCGCGGCCGTCGGGCACCGCGATCCGTACGTCTCGCGCACCGCGATCCGTACGTCTCGCGCACCGGGTTCCGTACCCCTCGCGCACAGATCGCCCCACCCCTCGGGCAGCGGGTGCCGCGCCGGTCGGACAACAGGTGCCGCGCCGGTCCGAAGGGGGTGCCGGCCCGCTCGGACAAAGGCTCCGTACCCCTCGCCACCAGCGGTTCTGCGTCGATAATGGGGCCATGGGCTCCCGTGGGAGGTGGTGACCGTGATCGTGAGGATCTGGACCGCCCAGGTCATGGCAGGGCACATCGAGGAGTTCTGTGCCCTGCTGGCCTCGCAGGTGATCCCGCAGCTCGGGCGGACGGACGGCTGTCTGGGCGGCGAACTGCTGCGGTCGCTGGGCGAGGACGCGCACCGGGTGGTGGTGATGAGCCGCTGGCGGGACGAGGACGCGCTGCGCGGGTACGCGGGGCCGATGTGGCGGATCAGGCCGGTCTGGGCGGAGGGCGAACTGCGCTACCTCGCCCATCCCCCGCAGGTCACCCACTTCACGGCGGTCCCCACCGGCTGACCCGGGCCCGGGACCCGCGGCCGACCCCCAGGACCCCGGGAGCCCCGAGCCGGAGCCCCCGGAAACCCGCGCATAAGGAACCGACCGCGGAACTCCCCGCGCCGCGGAACTCCCCGCGAACCGGTGCGCGGAGCGGCCTCAGACCATCAGCGGTACGGGGTGGATCTCGTCCGCCGGGTGGCCGGTGCGCTCGTGGATGCGCTGCACGGCCTCCTTGGAGGGCGCCTCGGACAGGCAGTAGACGGTGCCCGACTCGGGGTCGGCCCAGGCCTGTTCGAAGTGCACGCGCTCGTCGCCCTCGATCGCGAGGTCGGCGCGGTGGGCCGCGCGCAGCTGTTCGTCGGTGATCCCGACCATGCCGTGGTGGACGTCCATGAACTTCGGCATCGCCCCTGCACCTCCCGGAGCCTGGGGCCGACCGGTGCCGGCCCCTACCACCAGCCTGCGCCTGCCGCACCCGGGCCCGCCACCGGACCGCCGCGCGCCCGATCGGCCCGTCCCCGCACGACCGAACAACCCGCCGCCGAACAGCCCGCCGTCGTACGCCCGGACCGCCCCGTGCCGCCCATTCCCGCGTCCCGCGTGAAACAGACCACAGCGGAAGGCTCTCCCTCAGGTCTCGCGGATCATGGCAGAATGACGGCAGAAGTAGCAGTGACGTTCAGCGCACTCCGGGGTCGGTGAAAATCCGAACCGGCGGTTACAGTCCGCGACCCGTCCGCAGCCAGCGGCCGGTTGACCAGGTGAAATTCCTGGACCGACGGTTAAAGTCCGGATGGGAGGCGTGCGCGGGCGGACGAAGAGCAGTACCCGCGGCCCCGCGACGGGCCCCGGGGAGTGGTGTGCACGGCAGCAGGGCTCTCCTCGGCGTTCGACGCCCGGGCGGTCCACCGGTGTCCGTGTCTCCGTGCCCGTCCGTGTCCTCTCCCATGCCGCCCCGGAGTCCGCGCCCCAAGCGCGAGGAGAACCCGGGTGTTCACCGGCATCATCGAAGAGCTCGGCGAGGTCGTGTCGATCGAGGAGATCGGCGACTCCTCGCGTATTCGCCTGCGCGGCCCGGTGGTCTGTCGGGACGCCCGCCACGGCGACTCCATCGCGGTCAACGGCGTCTGCCTGACCGTGGTCGACACTCCCGAGCAACTGGCTGCCGGTACCGGTGAGTTCAGTGCCGACGTGATGGCCGAGACGCTGCACCGCTCCAGCCTCGGCGCGCTGGCGGAGGGCTCCCGGGTCAACCTGGAGCGCGCGATGGCGCTCGGCGCCCGGCTCGGCGGGCACCTCGTCCAGGGACACGTGGACGCCACCGGCGCGCTGCTCTCCCGGGCGCCCGGTGACCTCGACGCCGACGGCAACCCGCGCTGGGAGGTGCTGCGCTTCTCGCTGCCGCAGTCCATCAGCCGCTACCTGGTGGAGAAGGGCTCGATCACCGTGGACGGCGTGAGCCTCACCGTGGTCGAGGCGGCGCTGGACTCCTTCACCGTCTCGCTGATCCCGGCCACGCTCGAACTGACCACGCTCGGCGCCAAGGCCGTCGGCGACCCGGTCAACCTTGAGGTGGACGTGCTCGCCAAGTACGTCGAGCGCCTGCTCGACGCCCGTACCCTCCCCGGGACCCCCGGCATCGCCGATCCCGCAGCGACCCCGGGAGCGACCGAGTGAACTGGCTCAACGGGACCGTCCACCTGCTCGGCCAGGACGTCTACCGCTCCGACATCGTCGGCAACCTGCTCGGCCTGACCGCCCTCGCCCTCGGCTGGCGCCGCTCGCGGCTCACCTGGCCGGTCCAACTGCTCTCCGGTGTCGTCCTGGTGGGCGCCTACTGGTCCGCGCACCTCAGCGGCGGCGTCGGCAAGCAGGTCGTCGTGGTCCTCGCCGCGATCTGGGGCTGGACCCAGTGGCAGCGCGGCCGGAAGGGCGCGGAGCTGCGGGTGCGGTTCGCCACCGGCCGGGAGCGCGCGCTGCTGATCGCCGGCACCGCGGTCGGCACGCTGGCCGTCGGCGGGCTCTTCGAGCTGTTCCCGCACCTGTCGTGGGACGCCTGGCCGGACGCGTACATCTTCGTCGGCACGCTGTCCGCGATGGTCGCGCAGGCCCGCGGCTGGGTCGAGTTCTGGTTCGCCTGGATCGCCGTCGACCTGGTCGGCGTCCCGCTCGCCTTCGACAACGGCCTGGTCTTCTCCGGCCTCACCTACTCCGTCTACTTCGTCCTGGTGCTGCTGGGCCTCCGCTCCTGGTGGCTGAGCACCCGGACCGCCCGCACCTCGATCGCCAACGTCCTTCAGGGAGCCTCCGCATGAGCACCCACCCCACCGACGCCGACCTCGTGCTCGACCCGGTCGAGCGGGCCATCGCCGACATCGCGCTCGGCCGCGCGGTCGTCGTGGTCGACGACGAGGACCGCGAGAACGAGGGCGACATCGTCTTCGCCGCCTCGGCCGCCACCCCCGAGCTGATGGCCTTCACCATCCGCTACAGCTCCGGCGTGATCTGCGTCCCGATGACCGGCGACGAGCTGGACCGCCTCAAGCTCCCCCCGATGACCCAGGTCAACGAGGACCGCAAGGGCACCGCGTACACGGTCTCGGTCGATGCCAGGGACGGCGTCTCCACCGGCATCTCGGCCGCGGACCGGGCCCGTACGGTCCGGCTGCTGGCCTCGTCCGGTACCGAGGCGGGCGACCTGACCCGGCCCGGCCACGTCTTCCCGCTGCGCGCCGTCGAGGGCGGCGTGCTGGTCCGCCCGGGCCACACCGAGGCGGCCGTGGACCTCGCCCGGCTGGCGGGGCTGCCCCCGGCCGGTGCGATCGCCGAGGTGGTCAACGACGACGGCAGCATGGCCCGGCTGCCGGAGCTGGTCGCCTTCGCCCGCGAGCACGGCCTGGCGATCGTCTCCATCGAGGACCTCATCGCCTACCGCCGCCGCACCGAGCTGCACGTCGACCGGGCGGCCGTCACCGCGCTGCCCACCGCGTACGGGGAGTTCACCGCGGTCGGCTACAAGGGCACCATCGACGGGGTCGAGCACCTCGCCCTGGTCGCGGGCGGCCTGGACGCCGAGGGACGGCTGCCGGACGGCGAGGACGTGCTGGTCCGCGTCCACTCCGAGTGCCTGACCGGGGACGTCTTCGGCTCCCTGCGCTGCGACTGCGGCCCCCAGCTGCAGGCCTCGCTGGAGCGGGTCGCCGCCGCCGGCCGCGGTGTGGTGCTCTACCTGCGCGGGCATGAGGGCCGCGGCATCGGCCTGGCCCACAAGCTGCGCGCCTACGAGCTGCAGGAGCAGGGCCGCGACACCGTCGACGCCAACCTCGACCTGGGCCTGCCCGCGGACGCCCGCGACTACAGCATCGGCGCGCAGATGCTCGGCGACCTCGGGGTGCGCTCGCTGACGCTGCTCACCAACAACCCGGAGAAGCAGACGGCACTCACCGAGCACGGCCTCAAGGTCAAGGGGCGCGAGGCGGTGGAGACCACGCCGGGTGAGCACAACCTGCGCTACCTCCAGACCAAGCGCGACCGGATGGGCCACGACCTGCCCGGCCTCGGCTCCTGACCCACCGGCCGCCGACCCGCCGACCCGCTGGCCGCCGACCCGCAGGCCGAACCGCACCGCAGGCCACCGCACCACCGGTCCCGGACCACCCCACCGACCGAACCACCGAAAGGAACAGCGCATGAGCGGCCACGGAGCCCCCCAGCTGACCATCGACAACGCCGCCGACCTCAAGGTCGCCGTGATCGCCGCCCAGTGGCACGACCAGGTGATGAACGGCCTGCTGGACGGTGCCCACCGGGCTCTGAAGGAGCTGGGCATCGCCGAGCCGACCGTGGTCCGGGTGCCCGGCACCTTCGAGCTGCCGGTCGCCGCCAAGCGGCTCGCGGACAAGGGCTACGACGCGGTGATCGCCCTCGGTGTGGTCATCCGCGGCGGCACCCCGCACTTCGACTACGTCTGCCAGGCCGCCACCGTCGGCCTCACCCAGGTCAGCACCGACACCGGCGTGCCGGTCGGCTTCGGCGTGCTGACCTGCGACGACGAGCAGCAGGCGCTGGACCGTGCGGGCCTGCCCGGCTCCGCCGAGGACAAGGGCCACGAGGCGGTCACCGCCGCCGTCGCGACCGCCGCGGTGCTGCGCGCGCTCTGAGCCGGCTGCGCGCACGATCCGTGCCCGCACCCGCCGAACCACGCCCGGAACCCGCCGACGCGCGCCCGCGCATGCGGCCCGTGGCGTGCGCCGCGCTCCCGGACCGTGGACGTCCACCGGACTGTCCACGGTCCGGAATCGTTTACCGCCCGTCAGCCCGCACGCCGTAAGGTGGGGCGCATCATGGCTTCGAAGACATTCGAGGAGCTCTTCACCGAGCTCCAGCAGAAGGCCGCCACCGGCGACCCCTCGTCCTCCCGTACCGCGCAGCTCGTCCAGCAGGGCGTCCATGCGATCGGCAAGAAGGTCGTCGAGGAGGCCGCCGAGGTCTGGATGGCCGCCGAGTTCCAGTCGGACGAGCAGACCGCCGAGGAGATCTCCCAGCTCCTCTACCACCTTCAGGTGATGATGGTCGCCCGTGGATTGACGCTCGACGACGTCTACAAGTACCTCTGACCGGCCCGTACCACCACCGGCCCGCACCACCACCACCGGCCCGTACGCCCCGCGTACCCGCTGCACCCGCACCGCCTGCATACCCGCACCACCCGCACACCCCGCTCTCCCGGCCCCGACAGGTAAGGAACCGACCTCCCATGCTGCGCATCGCCGTCCCCAACAAGGGTTCTCTCTCGGGTCCCGCGGCGGAGATGCTGCATGAGGCCGGCTACCGCCAGCGCAAGGACGCCAAGGAGCTCGTCCTCGTCGACCCGGACAACCAGGTCGAGTTCTTCTTCCTGCGTCCGCGCGACATCGCGGTGTACGTCGGCTCCGGCCGCCTGGACGTCGGCATCACCGGCCGCGACCTGCTGCTGGACTCGCACTCCAACGCCGAGGAGGTGCTGGCCCTCGGCTTCGGCGGCTCCACCTTCCGCTTCGCCCGCCCCGAGGGCGTCGACGTCAAGGACGTGCAGGGCCTGGAGGGCCTGCGGATCGCCACCTCGTACACCGGGCTGGTCGAGCAGCACCTCGCCGACCACGGGGTGAAGGCCACCGTGACCAAGCTGGACGGTGCGGTGGAGACCGCCGTGCAGCTGGGCGTCGCCGACGTGATCGCCGACGTGGTGGAGACCGGCACCAGCCTGCGCAACGCGGGCCTGGAGGTGTTCGGCGACCCGATCCTGGTCTCCGACGCCGTGGTGATCCGCCCCAAGGGCGCGGGCGAGGACCCGGCGGTCGAGCAGTTCCTGCGCCGCCTGCAGGGCGTGCTGGTGGCCCGCCGGTACGTGCTGATGGACTACGACATCCGCGCCGAGCAGGTGGGCGCCGCCGTCGCGCTCACCCCGGGCCTGGAGTCGCCGACCGTCTCCCCGCTGCACACCGAGGGCTGGGTGGCCGTCCGCTCGATGGTGCTCCGCAAGGAGGCCCAGCGGATCATGGACGACCTGTGGGGCATCGGCGCCCGCGCCATCCTGGTCACCAACATCCACGCCTGTCGCCTCTGACGGCTGCCCCGCCGTCGGGCGCGGAGCTAAACAGCGGTTCAATAGGGCGGGGACGCGAGGTGCGTCCCCGCCCCGTTCCTTGGAGAACCACCCCGTGTCCACGCCCGTCGAGTTTCCCGTCACCTTCGCCCCGCGCCGCACCCGGGCCGTGCTGCTGCCGGTCTGCGCGCTGCTGGTGGTGATGTTCGTCGTGATCGCCGTCGCCCTGCCGGAGAACTGGCAGATCAACGACCGGATCATGCTGGTGACCAGCGGACTGCTGTTCGCCGGGGTGGGCCTGATGCTGGCCCGGCCGCGGGTGACCGCCGATGCCGAGGGCGTCACCGTGGTCAACTTCGTCCGCCGCCGCCGGCTGGCCTGGGCGGAGATCGTCAAGGTCAACTTCCGCCAGGGCGACCCGTGGGCGAGCCTGGACCTGGCCGACGGCACCTCGCTCGCCACCGTCGGGATCCAACACGGCGTGGGCAAGGACAACGCCATCTCGGACGCCCGCACGCTGCGCGACCTGGTCGAGCAGCGGGCCGCCGTCGAGAGCCGCCCCGCCGGGCGCTGACGCCGCAGCCTCCGCGCCCCCACTCCCACCCGCGCCCCTGCTGCCCCCGCCGCCCCCGGACTCCCGGCGGCGGGCCGCAACAGGCCCCCGGGCGGTGCGCCGGTATCGTCTACGCTGGTTGAAGTGGGGCGCCCCGGGGTCCTCGGTGCCCGAAAGAGCCCCTCCGGAACAACCTGAGGAGTGACACCCCCTCTCGATGGACGATCCGTCCGGTAGTGCCCGCGCCGCCCCACTTCCGGCCACCGGAAGGCAGGCGGCACCGTGATCACCGCCTGGCTGCTGCTGCTCGCCGCCCTGCTGCTCATCCTCGCCAACGGCCTGTTCGTGGCCGCCGAGTTCGCCTTCGTGACCGTCGAGCGGGGCGAGGTGGAGCGCGCCGCCGAGGCGGGTGACGGCAAGGCACGCCGGGTCGCCGGGGCACTGCGCCACCTGTCCTTCCAACTCTCCGGCGCGCAGCTGGGCATCACCGCCACCTCGCTGGTGGTCGGCATGCTCGCGGAACCGGCCGTGTCCGTCCTGCTGAAGCCCGTGCTGACCGGCATGGGCCTGTCCGACGGTGCCGCCCGCGGTGCGGCCGTGGTGGTCGGCATGCTGCTGGCGACCGTGGTCCAGATGGTGATCGGCGAGCTGGTCCCGAAGAACTGGGCGATCTCCCGACCGCTCCAGGTGGCCCGCGCGGTGGCGGCCCCGCACATGGCGTTCGCGCTGGTCTGCCGTCCGCTGATCAGCGCCCTCAACGGCTCCGCCGACCGCACCGTCCGGGCCTTCGGCATCGAGCCGCAGGAGGAGCTGGGCCACGCCCGCACGCCCGCCGAACTGGTGTCGCTGGCCCGGCACTCGGCGCGCGCCGGGGCGATGGACGAGGAGTCGGCGACCCTGTTCGTCAACACCCTGGGCCTGGGTGACCTGACCGCCGAGTCCGTGATGACCCCGCGGGTCGACGTCGCCGCGCTCCAGCGTGACGCGAGCGCCGCCGACGTCCTCAACCTGACCCGGGCCACCGGACTCTCCCGCTTCCCGGTCTACGCCGAGAGCCTGGACGAGGTCGCCGGCACCGTCACCCTCAAGGACGCGCTGGCGGTCCCGGCCGAGCTGCGCTCGCGGGTGCGCGTCGGCGAACTCGCCAGGCCGCCACTGTTGGTGCCCGAGACGCTGCCCGCCGAGGTCCTGCTCGACCGGCTGCGCCGCCGGCAGCCGATGGCGATCGTGGTCGACGAGTACGGCGGCACGGCCGGCGTGGTCACCGTGGAGGACATCGTCGAGGAGATCGTCGGCGAGGTGCTGGACGAGCACGACCCCGCCGACACCACCGAACTGGTGGCTCTGCCCCCGGTGGACGGCCGGCCGGTCTGGGCGGCGGACGGCCGGGCCCGGACCGACCAGTTGGCGGCCATCGGCCTGTACGCGCCGGAGGGCCCGTACGAGACGCTGGCCGGGCTGGTGGCGGGCCTGCTCGGCAAGCTGCCCGACCCGGGCGAGCAGGCCGTGCTTCCCGGCTGGCGGTTCACCGTGGAGGCCGTGGAGCGGCACCGCACCAGCCGGGTGCGGATCGAACGCACCGCCGGCCACCCGGTGTACGGCGCCGGTGAGGACGGTGCCCGGTGACCGCGCTCCAGCTGGCCGCGGCCCTCCTGCTGCTGCTCGGCAACGCCTTCTTCGTCGGCGCCGAGTTCGCCGTCGTCTCGGTGCGCCGCAGCCAGATCGAACCCCTCGCCGAGGCGGGCAACAGGCGGGCCCGCACGGTGCTGCACGCGCTCTCCAACGTCTCCGCGATGCTGGCCGCCGCCCAGCTCGGCATCACCGTCTGCTCGCTGGGCCTCGGCGCGCTCGCCGAGCCGACCATCGCCCACCTGTTGGAGGGCCCCTTCCACGCGCTCGGCCTCCCCGAGGGCCTGATGCACCCGCTCTCGTACGGGATCGCCCTCGCGGTGGTGATCTACCTGCACATGGTGATGGGCGAGATGGTGCCCAAGAACATGGCGCTGGCCGGTCCGGAGCGGGCCGCGCTCTGGCTGGGCCCGCCGCTGGACCGGCTGGCCCGCTGGCTCGCCCCGGTGATCGCCGTCCTGAACGCCTTCGCCAACGGCGTCCTCAAACTGTTCCGGGTGGAGGGCAAGGACGAGGTCGCGTCGGTCTTCACCACCGAGCAGCTGATGTACCTGCTCGCCGACTCCCGGGACGCCGGCCTGCTCGACGAGGAGCGCCAGGAGCGCCTGGAGGACGCCCTCGAACTGGGCCGCCGCCCGGTCACCGACGTCCTGCTGGAGCCCGCGGAGCTGGTCACCGTCGACACCGGGGTCACCGCGGCGCAGATCGAGGAACTCGCGCTGCGGACCGGCTTCTCGCGCTTCCCGGTCACCGACGGCGACCCGGCCGCCCACGGCTACCTGGGCTACCTCCACGTCAAGGACATCCTGGACGTCGACGACCCCGAGGCGCCCGTCCCGGCCCGGCTGTGGCGGCCGATCACCGTCCTGCGCGGCACCCTCCCGCTGGACGACGCGCTCGGCGCGATGCGCCGGGCCGCCTGCCACCTCGCCGCCGTCGTCGACCAGGACGGCCGCACCCTCGGCGCGGTCACCCTGGAGGACGTCGTCGAGGAGCTGGTCGGCGAGGTGTACGACCCCGACCACCGGCCGGCGGCGGCCTGACCCGCTGCGGGCCGGTCTGCGGTGGCGTCGGTCGGCTGACGCGCTTTCAGCTCTCGGCGATTCCGCTGTGAGCGTGCGGCCGTTCCGCCGCCGACCGCCCGGGGGCAGGGTGGTCGGCATGAGGCTTCTGATACTGGGTGGTACGGAGTTCGTCGGTCGCGCGGTCGCCGAGGCGGCCCTGGCACGGGAGTGGGAGGTGACCGTCTTCCACCGGGGTGCCCACCCCGCGCCCGCCGGAACGGCGGTGCTGCACGGGGACCGGACGGCCGGGGGCGGGCTCGCCGCCCTCGCCGGGGGCGCGTGGGACGCGGTGGTGGACACCTGGTCGGGCGCCCCCGCGGCGGTCCGCGACAGCGCCCGGCTGCTGGCCGGGCGCGTCCCCCGGTACGCGTACGTGTCCAGCCGCTCGGTGTACGCCTACCCGACCCCGGCCGGCGCGGACGAGGACGCCCCGGTGGTCGACGGCTCGCCGGACGACACGGAGGCCGCGTACGCGGAGGCCAAGCGCGGCGGCGAACTGGCGGCGCTGGAGGCCTACGGGGAGCGCGCGCTGCTGGTGCGCGCCGGCCTCATCCTCGGCCCGTACGAGAACATCGGCCGGCTGCCCTGGTGGCTCGGCCGCGCCGCCCGCGGCGGCCCGGTGCTCGCCCCCGGCCCCGCCGACCTGCCGCTCCAGTACATCGACGTCCGGGACCTCGCCGAGTGGACGCTGGACGGGCTGGCGAACGGGCTCGGCGGCACCTTCAACGTGGTGAGCCCGGCCGGGCACACGACCACGCGCGAGCTGCTGGAGGCCTGCGTCGCCGCCACCGGCTCGGGCGCCGAACTTCGCTGGACCGACCCGGAGCGCATCCTCGCCGCGGGCGTCGAGGCCTGGAACGACCTGCCGGTCTGGATCCCGCCGGGCGAGCTGTACGACACCATGCACGCCGGCGACGTGTCCCGCGCGGTGGCCGCCGGTCTGCGCTGCCGGCCGGTCGCGGAGACCGTCGCCGACACCTGGGCGTGGCTGCGCTCCATCGGCGGTACCGCCCCGCAGCGGCCGGACCGCCCGGCCGTCGGCCTGGACGCCGAGCGCGAGGCCCGGCTGCTCGCGGGCTGAGGTGGTGGGGGGCGCGGCGGACCGATTGCGCGCCCCCAGCACACCACCACCACCGCCACGGACGCCGCTCAGAACCCCGGGCGGCCGTCGATCAGCTCCCCGTACGCCTGGACCAGGTCCGGCAGCCGCAGGGTCGACAGGTCCTCCCGGCCGGGCGGTTCGCGCAGCAGCGAGAGCCGGAGGTCCCGGTAGGCGCAGGACTTCTCGTACAGGGTGCGGATGAAGCGGCCGTTGCCCAGCTGGTCGATCCATCCCTCGCGCACCACGTGGGTGCAGATCGAGGCGAGCTCCTCGGCCGCGTCCTCGTCCCAGCCGTCACCGTCCCGGCCGGCGAGGGCCGCGCCGATCGCGGTCAGCTCGCCGGGCCGGTAGCTGGGGAAGTCGACCCGGGTGGTGAAGCGGGAGTTCAGGCCGGGGTTGGCGGCGAGCAGGCGGTTCATGCCCTCCGGGTAGCCGGCCAGGATCACCACCAGCCGGTCGCGGTTGTCCTCGGCCCGCTTCAGCAGCACCTGCAGCGCCTCGTCGCCGTACGCGTCGCCCTTGCTGTAGCCGGAGTTGGAGAGGCTGTACGCCTCGTCGATGAAGAGCACGCCGTCCAGTGCGGAGTCGATCAGCTCGTTCGCCTTCACGGCCGTCTGTCCGAGGAACTCGCCGACCAGATCGGCTCGTTGGGCCTCCACCAGGTGGTCGCCGGAGAGCAGGCCGAGGGCGTGGAAGACCCGGCCGAGGATCCGGGCCACGGTGGTCTTGCCGGTCCCGGACGGTCCGGAGAAGACGAAGTGCCGCTTCGGCGGCTGCACCGGCAGCCCCTGTTCGGCGCGGAGTCCGGCCATCCGCAGCTGGGCGGAGAGCGCCCGCACCTGCCGCTTCACCGGCTCCAGGCCCACCATCAGCGAGAGTTCGGCGAGAGCTGCGTCCAACTCCCGCTCCCCGCCGGGCGTCTCGGCCGTCCGCGGGGGCGCGGCGCTGGCCGTCGCGGCGGCTGCGCCGACCGGGCCGGGTGCGGGGGAGGCGGCGCCCGGGCGCCCGGAGGCCGAGCGCTCCCCGGCCCCCTGCGGCGGCGCGGCCCCGCCGGCGGTCTTCCCGGGTGCGGCCTCCCCGGGCGCGGTGTCCCCGCCCGCGGCCTCCTCCGGCGCGGCGCCCTCGGGCCGGGCGCCCGCCGGCCAGGGCTCCTCGCCCGCGTCCTCTCCGAGCGGGCCCTCGTCGAGCAGTGCCTCCGGTCCCACCGGCCCGGCCAGGTCCTCGATGTCCTCGAGGTCCTGCGCGTACGCCCCCGCGGGCAGCCCCGGCAGGTACGCCACCGCGTCGAAGGCCTCGTCGGCCCCGGTCGGCAGCGCGGTCTCCCGGCCCGCCGCGGGGGCGTCCAGCAGGGCGTCGGCGAGGGCGTCCTCGGCCGAGATCGCCGCCAGCCGGGCCGCGGTGTCCATGAACCCGGGGTCGGCCCGGTGCACCGCGCGGTAGAGCGGCAGTGCGGCGGCGCTGCGCCCGGCCCCCTCGTACGCCCGGGCCAGCCAGTAGCGCAGCTCCTTGCGCTGCGGCTGCTCGGAGCGGCAGCGGGCGAGGGAGGCGGCCAGCGGGGCCTGGGCCTGGGCGCACATGTCCAGCCGGACCCGCGCCATCCCGGCGAACAGCCCGGCCTCGATGCCGAGCAGCGGGTCGTCGAGCAGCCGCTCGGTGTCCCGTACCAGCCGCTCCCAGTCCTTGACGAGGTAGGAGCGGCAGGCGTGCAGGAAGCGCACCGAGGCGTCCTCGGCGGCGGGCGGGCACTGCTCCAGCGCCCGGTCCAGCTCGGGCAGGTGCCGGCCGTCCAGCCAGTGCGAGGCGTGGGCGAGGGCGAGGTCGCGGGCGTCCTCCAGCACCGGCTGCACCCACCAGCCCAGCCAGTACCAGGAGCTGAGGGGCCGCCGATGGCGTCTGCGCTGTTCGCCGAAACGTTTCTGGTTCCGGTGCATGGCTAGCAGTGCGCCCGAGGTGTCGCTGCGCAGGGCGTGCAGGCCGAGCCAGGCGTCGGCCATCCCCGGATCCAGCCGGACGGCCGCGCGGAACTCCTCCTCGGCGCGGGCGTACGCCCCGGCCGTGTAGGCGTCCATGGCGCGCAGCCAGGCGCGGTCGGCGAGCCGGTTGATGTCCTGGCCGCCCGCGTTGTTGCTGTCGGAACTGTCCACCGTCGTCACTCACGCCCCCCGCGGTGTGCATCGGGGCCCGGCCGACGGCCGCTCTGCAGGGGACACGGGAGTCCGCGCAGAGCCTGCCGGTGGTCGGGGTCCCCCCGGGACGCCTATGCGCCTGCCTGGAATCGTACCGGCGCGGAGCTGATCCGGAAGGGTGCTACGCCGGGTCAAATGCGATCGGCGGCGCGGGGGTTGGGCGCCCGGGGCGGCCGCGGGGGCGGGCCGCCCGGTGATCGCCGGGGCCCGTCGGGGGAGCGGGGGGCGGCATCTCCGGCTCACGGGGGAACAAGCCGGAGATGCCGCGTTCGGGGGCCGCCCGATCCTGCGATCCGGCGACGTGGGAGAACCTAGTTCCTGGCGATACCGCAGGTCAAGGGCTTGTTGAAGGTTCACCGACGGTGTGCGGCGCGATCCGACCGGTCACTCCGTCGACCCGGGTGGCGGCGTGCGGGCGGCTCGGATCGACGGCGAAATGCGCCGATTCGGCCCGCGCCCAGCCGACCCAGAACTCCGCCAGCCCCGGCCCGTCCCGCTGCTCCCCGCGCCGGCGAGCCACCGTCGCGTCCAGCTCCATCCAGACCAGCCGCGCCAGCCACGGCCGCACCGCCAGCCGCCCCGCGCCGACCCCCTCCACCAGCACCACCGGAGCCACCGGCACCGCGGCGACCGAGGCGAAGCGGCGCAGCGTCCAGTCGTACACCTCGTACGCGGCGTCGCGGCCCGCCGCCAGCGGCTCCAGCACCTGGGCGCGCAGCCGCTCCGTCCAGCCGAACGGCTCGGCGTGGGTGGCGAGGTCGTCGAGGTGGACGACCGGTGCGCCGCCGAGCACGGTGGCGAGCCGGGCCGCGAAGGTGGTCTTGCCCGAGCCGGCGTGCCCGTCCACCGCGACCAGCCGCACCGGACCGCAGGAGGGCGCCAGGGCGCGCAGTTCGGCGGCGAGCAGGGTCAGGTCGTCGGGGGAAGCAGCCACACCGGCCACTGTACGGCGGCCCGCACTCCACTACGGACAGTGATGACCCCCAGCTCGTGACGGCGGCGCCGGGATCGGGCATACTCACTTCGCCACGCCTGTGAACGACCGTTCACCGCAACCCGGTGCCGGTCGGGACCACCCGCCACACCCCGCGCCGGGCCCGCCACACCGGGGACCGCCGCCCGATCGAGAGGCGACAGCCGCCATGACTCCCGCCGCCGCCAAAGCCGTGGACCGCCAGCTGCCGAGCGAGGAGGCCCGGGAACTCCTGAGCCTCACCCGCGACCTCGTCCAGCGCGAGCTGCTGCCCCGCGCGGCCGAGGACGAGGCCGCCGGCCGCTTCCCGCGCGAGGTCTTCCGCACCCTCGGCGGCGCCGGCCTGCTCTCCCTCCCGTACGAGGAGCAGTACGGCGGCGGCGAGCAGCCCTACGAGGTCTACCTGCAGGTGCTGGAGGAGCTGGCCGCCGGCTGGCTCGCGGTCGGCCTCGGCGTCTCCGTGCACACCCTCTCCTGCCACGCGCTGGCCACCTTCGGCACCGACGAGCAGCGCTCCGCCTGGCTGCCCGGCATGCTCTCCGGCGAGCAGCTCGGCGCGTACTGCCTCTCCGAGCCGCAGTCCGGCTCGGACGCCGCCGCGCTGCGCACCCGCGCGGACCTGGACGGCGAGGAGTACGTGGTCAGCGGCACCAAGGCGTGGATCACCCACGGCGGGCAGGCGGACTTCTACAGCGCGCTGGTGCGCACCGGCGAGGACGGCGCCCGGGGGATCAGCTGCCTGCTGGTGCCCGGCGACCAGCCCGGCCTGTCCGCGGCGCCGCCGGAGCACAAGATGGGTATGCGCTCCTCGCCGACCGCGCAGCTGCACTTCGACGGCGCCCGGGTCGCCCGCGAGCGGCTGGTCGGCAGCGAGGGCCAGGGCTTCCAGATCGCGCTCGCCGCGCTGGACTCCGGCCGCCTCGGCATCGCCGCCTGCGCGGTGGGGGTGGCGCAGGCCGCGCTCGACCAGGCCGTCGAGTACGCCGGCACCCGCCGCCAGTTCGGCCGGCCGATCGCCGACTTCCAGGGCCTGTCGTTCATGCTCGCCGACATGGCGACCCAGATCGAGGCCGGCCGCGCGCTCTACCTGGCCGCCGCCCGCCGCCGGGACGCCGGGCTGTCGTTCTCCAAGGAGGCGGCGATGGCCAAGCTGTTCTGCACCGACACCGCGATGCGGGTCACCACCGACGCCGTGCAGGTCCTCGGCGGCTACGGCTACACCCAGGACTTCCCGGCCGAGCGCTACATGCGCGAGGCCAAGGTGCTGCAGATCGTCGAGGGCACCAACCAGATCCAGCGCCTGGTGATCGGCCGCCACCTCACGAAGGGCTGAGCCCGACCGCGCGGCCCGGCCGAAGAGCCCTCCCGAAGGGCCGACCGCGGGGCCCGGCGGCCGGCCCGGGCCTCCGGCGCCCCGGAAACCACCGCCGGGCGCCGCTCCGTGGTGCGGAGC
>NZ_JBSGXP010000080.1:0-38763 GCF_053610105.1 Kitasatospora sp. NPDC054939
CCTCCGCACCCGCCGTCGCCGCCGCCCTGCACGCCGCCGTGCTCGCCGGGGCGGCGGCGCCCGACCCCGCCGCGGCCCTCGTCGGCACCCTGGCCGGCACCGCCGGCCTGCTGCTCGTCGCCGCCTCGGCACCCGCCACCGGACGACCCCGGCCCGCCACCCCGGCGGGCCACGACCACACACCCAGGAGCCAGCCATGAGTCGCCTCGGACTCGCCGCCCGCGCACTGCGTCTGACCCTCAGCCGTACCCACGCGGATCCGACACCCGACTACGACGCCGCGAGTACCAGTTACGACACCTACTTCAGCCCCGTCATGGGCGTCCACTCGATCGCCGCGCTCGACGAGGTGGCCATCCGCCCCGGCGACCGGGTGGTCGAACTCGCCTGCGGCACCGGCCACCTGACGCACGAGATCGTCCGCCGGCTGGAGGGCCGCGGCTCGGTGCACGCGGTGGACAAGTCCCCCGGGATGCTCGCGGTCGCCAAGGCCAAGGTGCTGCCCGAGACCCTGCGCTCGCCCGGCCTCGACGTCTCCCTGGAGGAGGGGGACATGGAGGAGTTCCTGCGCACCCGCCCCACCGGCGGCGCCGACCTCGTGGTGGTCGGCTGGGCGATCTGCTACAGCAAGCCGGTCAAGCTGCTGGAGCAGATCCGCCGGGTCCTGCGCCCCGGCGGGCGGATCGTGGTGATCGAGACCCGCGGGGACGCCCTCAAGACCCTGATCGACCAGCTGGAGAAGGTCTTCGCCGCCGACCCCTCGCTGCTCACCGGGCTCGTCCGGGTCAACCTGCCGAAGGACGCCGCGACCGTCGCCCGCTGGTTCGCCAGGGCCGGACTCACCGTGGACGTCCAGCGCGACGGCCACCAGGTGCTACCGGTCGACACCCCCGACGCCGCCCTGGAGTGGGTGCAGCGCTCCGGCGCGGCGGCGGGCTTCAAGGACGCCGTCGACCAGAGCCGCGAGCAGCACGCCCTCGGCCTGATCCGCGACGGCCTCGCCGAGCACACCGCCAAGCACGGCCCGCTGGAGCTGCGGCACACCTTCGTCGTGGTCACCGGCACCAGCCCCGCCGCCGCCCCGGCCGCCGGCGGACGCCACCGCGAGGGGGTCGGCTCCGCATGACCCGCCCGACCGCCGCCCCGCCGGCGCCGACCCACGGCGCCGTGCAGGGCGGCCTGCTCGCAGTCGGCCGACTGCTCACCGCCCGGCCGAAGACCGTCCTCGCCGTCTGGGCGGTGGTGATCGCGGTCTGCTTCCCGTTCGCCGGCCAGCTCGACGACGTCCTGACCAAGCAGGGCGCCTCCAAGGTGGTGCCCGGCACCAGCAGCGCCCGGGCCGACAAACTGATCGAGGCGTCCTTCCCGCACCGCTCCCAGCGCGAGTCCGTGGTCGCCGTCGCCGCCCCGGACGTCCGCGGCCCGCAGCTGCGCACGGCGCTCGCCGACCTCGACCGCCGGATCGCCGAGCGCGTGGCCACCGGCGAGGTCCGGCAGTCCGCCTCGGCGTACACGCTCTACCGGGACGCCACCACCGAGTACCTGCGCGCCCTGCGCAGCGGCATCGACCAGCAGCTCGCCGCCCAGGGCGGCGCCACCCCGCAGGCCCGCCTGCAGGCGGTGGACGCCGAGGCCGCCGCCGGCCGGATCCCGGCCGCCCTGGCCCCGACCGCCCGGCAGGCGGTGGCCGCCGCGGACCAGGAGCTGCCCGGCCTGGCCGCCGCCTTCACCGCGGGCGCCGACTGGCACGCCTTCCCGGTGCCGGTGCCCGCCGAGGCCGTGGACCGGCTGCTCGCGAAGGACGGGAGGGCCGCCCTGGTCTCGGTCAGCTTCGGCGGCCGGCCCGGGCACGACCCGGACGTGGACTGGCTGCGCTCCGCCGTCGACGGCGCGCTGCGCACGGCCGGCACCGGGGCGGACACCACCGCGCACGTCACCGGCGAACTGGCCCTGATCAAGGACACGTACCAGAAGGCCGAGGACGACAACGCCCTGATGGAGACGGTCGCCTACGCGATCATCCTGGTGGTGCTGCTGCTGTTCTTCCGCGCCGTGGTGCCCGCGGTGCTGACCGTCGCGGCGATCGGCCTGGCGATGACCGTCAGCCAGGCCGCGCTGTTCGCGCTCGGCCACGGCGTGACGCTCACCCAGTTCACCGTCACCATCATGAACTTCGTGATGCTCGGTGCCGGCGTCGACTACAGCATGCTGCTGTCCTCGCGCTACCGCCAGGAGCGGCTGGCCGGGCGGACGCCCAAGGAGGCCACCGTCCACGCCACCGCGCACGCGGGGGAGTCGATGCTGCTCGCCGCGGTCGCCGTGGTGCTCGCCTTCGGCGCCACCCTGCTCTCGCCGGTCGACTGGATCCCGCCGCTCGGGTACGGCGGGCTGATCGGCATCCCGATCGTGCTGCTCGCCGCGCTGACCCTCACCCCGGCGCTGCTGGCGCTGCTCGGGGACCGGTTCTTCGCCCTCGGCCGCTCCCCGCTGAGCGACCTGGAGCACGGCAGCGCCCTCGGCCGCCACCTGGCCCGGGCCGCCGACCTGGCCCGCCGGCGGAAGGTGGCGATCGTGCTGCTCTTCGCCGCCGTCACCGTGCCGTTCGCGGTGATCACCGCGAACCACCGCTCGACGGCCGACCCGGTGGCGCTCAGCCCGGCCACCGACTCGCGCACCGGCTTCGAGCTGGTCGCCGACACCTGGGGCGACGCCACCGTGCTGCCCACGGTGATCGTCGCCCGTCCGGCGCCGGGCGTGGTCGGCGACGGGCACCGGCTCACCGACACCGGTCACCGCGCGGTCGCCGCGCTCACCGAGAAGCTGGCCGCCGTCCCGGGGGTCTCCCGGGTCGACGCGATCAACCGCCCGTTCGGCCGGGCCCTGCCGGCCGCCGAGGTCGACGCGCTCGGCGCCGAGCTGCGCCGCGACTACCTCGCCGACGACGGCGCCCTGCGGATCGTGGTCGAGCTGCGCGACAAGCCGTACAGCGAGGCCGCGTTCGCCACCGTCGACCGCATCCAGCAGGTCACCGACGCCGCCGCGGACGTCGGCCCGCTGGAGGTCGGCGGCGCCACCCAGGTGGACCGCCAGTACGGCGACGCGCTCAGCTCCAGCTTCTGGCAGATGATCGCGCTGGTCTCGGCCGGGGTCTTCGTGATGCTGGTGGTCGCGCTGCGCTCGCTGCTCATCCCGGTCCGGCTGATCCTCACGATCATGATGAGCAACGTCTGGGCGATCGGCCTCACCGTGCTGATCTTCCACTTCTGGCTCGACAAGGCGATCATCGACGACCTGCCGATCTTCCTGACCGTGCTGATGATGGGCCTCGGCATGGACTACGAGATCTTCCTGGTCACCCGGGTCCGCGACCTGGTGCGCAGCGGCGCCGACCAGGAGAGCGCCACCATCGGCGCGGTGGTCGACACCGGCCGGGTGATCAACGCGGCCGGGCTGGTGATGGCCGGCAGCCTCGGCACGATGGCGCTCTCCTCCACTGTGATGCTCCAGGAGTACGGGGCCGGGCTCGGCCTCGCCGTGCTGCTCGACGCCACGCTGATCCGGATGCTGTTCGTACCGGCGACGCTGCTGCTGTTCCGCCGCTACAACTGGTGGCTGCCGACGCTCCCGGCGCTGCGACGCAGCAGCCCGGCGAAGGCGGGGTGACGCTCCCGTGACCGCGGACCGCCCGGTGGGGGCGACCGTCGCCCCCGCGCCCGCCGCCACCGGGCGGGCCCGCACCGTGCACCGGCTGCGCGAGCACCACCGCGGCCGCCCGCTGACCTCGGCGGCCCGGCTGTTCGCGCTGCTCGCCGGGGTGCGGATCGCCGGGGCGTTCGCCGTGCCGCTGATGGTGCTCTCGGTCGGTCTGAGTGCCCTGGTCCTGGCGGTCGTGGACCGCCCGGGCCGGATCGACGCGGGCCTGCGCCGGTTCCCGCTGCGGCCGGCCCTGGCGGGCACCGCGCTGGTGGTGCTGGCCTACGCCAACACCGTCCTGGTCACCCGGGCCGCCTTCGGGCGGGACGGCGACAACTGGACGGCGCTGGTGCCGGAGCTGTTCCGGCAGCTGGCCCCCGGCTCCCCGCTGCTCGCCGGGCTGGCGATGGTGCTCTGCATGGGCCTGCTGGTGCCGCTGGTCGAGGAGGTCTGCTACCGCGGGGTGCTGTTCCGCGCGGTGGAGCGGGCCCGGGGGCCGCTGGTGGCGATCGTCGGCACCGCGGCGGCGTGGGCCATGGTGCACCTGGGCGACTACGGGCTCAACCCGTTCAACGCCCGGGTGATCTGCGGGGTGCTGCCGTCGGTGTTCGTGATGGGCCTGGCGCTCGGCATCTGCCGGGCCTGGACCGGCTCCGCCCTGGCCAGCACCCTCGCGCAGGGCACCGCGAACCTCCTCCTGCTCGGCTGGGTGCTCTGGGCCCTCTGACCCCGGCGACCCGCAGCGCTTCCCCGGCGCCGTCCCGTCCGACCACCGCTCAGGCAGGCAGGTACCCCATGAGAATCGCGGTCACCGGCCCGATCGTCATCGACAACCTGATGACCTTCCCCGGCCGCTTCACCCACCAGCTGCTCCCCGAGCAGCTCAAGCACCTCTCGCTCTCCTTCCTGGTGGACGACCTGGAGGTCCGCTACGGCGGGGTGGCGGCCAACGTCGCGTACGGCCTGGGCCGGCTGGGCCGGTCGGCGCGGCTGCTCGGCGCGGCCGGGCGGGACTTCGGCGCGTACCGGGCGCGGCTGGAGGAGGCGGGGGTGGACACCTCGCTGGTGCGGGTCTCCGCCACGCTGGCCACCGCCCGGCTGACCCGCACCACCGACGCCGACGACAACCGGATCACTGCCTTCCACCCGGGGGCGCAGGCCGAGGAGGTCGCCCCGGGCCCGGCGGGCTGGGCCGAGGGGGTGGGCCGGGTCTTCGTCGGCCCGGCCGAGCCCCGGGTGCAGGCGGGGTGGGCGGCGGAGTGCCGGCGGCTGGGCCTGCCGTTCCTGGTGGACGTCTCCGGGCGGACCGCCGAGCTGGGCCGGGCGGGCGCCGAGGAGGTGCTGACGGGGGCCGCGTACCTGGTGACCAACCGCCGCGAGCGCGCCCTGCTGCTGGACCACACCGGCTGGACGGCGGCCGAGGTGCTGGCCCGGGTCGGCGCCTGGATCACCACGCTCGGCCCGGAGGGCGTCTGGATCGACTATGCGGACGAGCCCTCGCTGGCGCTGCCGGCGGCGCCGATCCGCCGGCTGCCGGACCTCGCGGGGGCGGGCGGGGCGTTCCGCGCCGGCTTCCTGGCCGGCTGGGAGCAGGGGCTGGCGGACGAGGAGGCGGCCCGGACGGGCTGTGTGCTGGCGGCCTACGCGCTGGAGGCGTCCGGCTGCCAGGACTACGTGTTCGCCGGGGAGGCGTTCCGGGAGCGGCTGGCCGCCGCCTACCTAACCCCTTCGGAGACCAGTAATGGTTGACCATCCTCGGGGCTAACCATTAGCGTTGTGAGCACCGGTTAGGCAGCAGCCCGGCCGGACGCCCAGCCACGGGAGTGATCAGGCATGACCGGCCCCGCCCTCGCACCGAACGCCACCCGGGCCCTGCCCACCCTGCAGACCGGCCACGTCGGACTGAACGTCACCGACCTGGCCCGCTCGACCGCCTTCTACGAGCGCGTCCTCGGCCTGGAGACCACCGCCGAGGGCACCGACCCCGACCGCCGCTACGCCCTGCTCGGCCGCGACGGCCGGCTCGTACTCACCCTCTGGCAGCAGAGCGAGGGCCGCTTCGCCACCGCCTCCCCCGGCCTGCACCACCTCTCCTTCCAGGTCGACGGCCTCGACGAGGTGCGCGCCGCCGAGCAGGTGCTGCGCGAGCTGGGCGCCGAGTTCGCCTACGACGGCGTCGTCCCGCACCGCGAGGGCGCCTCCTCGGGCGGCATCTTCTTCACCGACCCGGACGGCATCCGGCTGGAGATCTACACCCCGGAGGGCGTCGACCGGACCGGCGCCGCAGCCCCCACCGAGTCCGCCCCGACCTGCGGGTTCTTCTAGGGCGTGTCGGACACTTCCCGCCGGGCGCGCTAGGAAGGACGGCCGCCGCCATGGACACCACCACCCCGTACCACCCCGGCGAGCGGGCCGTGCAGGCCCGCGCCGGACGGCTGGAGCGCGCGGACCACGCGGGCCGGGCCATCGGCCGGACCATCCCGCCGGTGGCGGCCCGCTTCCTCACCGAACGCCGGATGCTGGTGGTCGGCGCCGCCGACCCGGCGGGCCGGCTCTGGGCCACCCGGCTCACCGGCCCGGCCGGCTTCCTGACCGCCCCGGACGAGCGGACCCTGGCGGTCGCCACCCGGCCCGCCGCCGGGGACCCGCTGGCCACCGCCCTGGCCGGGCCCGCCGAGGTCGGCACCATCGCCCTCGACCCGGCCGCCCGCCGCCGGATGCGGCTCAACGGGCGTTCGACACCGGACGGCCGCGGCGGCCTGCTGGTCGCCGCCGACCAGGTGTACGCCAACTGCCCCAAGTACATCCAGCGCCGCAGCCCGGCCGGCGGGCCGGACGACCGGCCCGCCGCGTCCCGGCCCGCCACCGCCCGGGCGGTCGCCTCCGGACCGGTGCTCAGCACCGCCCAGCAGCTCGCGGTGGCCACCGCCGACACCTTCTTCGTCGCCACCGCCGGCCCCGGCGGCCGGGTGGACGCCTCCCACCGGGGCGGCAACCCGGGCTTCCTGGCCGTCCTCGCCCCGGGCCGGCTGCGCTGGCCCGAGTACGCGGGCAACAGCATGTTCATGACCCTCGGCAACCTGGAACTGGACCCGCGGGCCGGCCTGCTGCTGCCCGACTGGGAGAACGGCGGCGCCCTGCTGCTCACCGGCGAGGCCCGCACCGACTGGTCGCCCGGCGCGGCGGCCGGACTGCCCGGCGCCGAGCGGGTGGTCGACTTCACCGTCACCGAGGTGGTCGAGCTCGCCGACGCCGCGCCGCTCACCTGGAGCGGGCCCGAGTACTCCCCCGCCAACCCGCCCGTCGCCGCCGCACCCGGCCCCCGCCCGTAACGGACCGTCACGTTCGTGCCCGGACCGCCCCGGCCGCCCGGGCGGGTCCGCTCACACCGCGACACCCCGCCGAAAGGCCGTCACCCGCGCGGCGCAACCCGTCGCGCCGACGCGCCGAGCGGTTTGGGAGCTTTGTCCGGACACACGCGGAATCCTCCCGTAACGGTCGGCCCTGCCGGACCGTCAGGGCCGGGACCGGGAAAGAGGCGGGCCATGACCGAACCATCCACCACCCTGCTGGTCTTCGACGAGGTCGAGCCGGGCGGCGACTGCATATGCGGGGGCTGCACGGCCCGCCGCCGGGCCCGGCTGCACTCCGCGCCGGTCCGCGACGGCGGTCACGCCGCAGCCCACAGCGTCCGCCGCCGCGCCGCCGTCCTGGTGGCCGCCGTCGGCACCGCGCTCGGCGGGGGCGCGGCCGGAGCCGGCCAGGCCGCCGCAGCCCCGGCCCCCGCACCCACCCCGACCCCCGGCGGCGGCACCGCGGTCCAGCCGCCGCAGACCCCCCAGGGCGAGGTCAGCGGCCTCTACGGGGAGGGCCCCTCCGCCCGCGCCGCCGCCACCCCGACCACCCGGGCCCTGATCATCGAACGGGCGCAGAGCTGGATCGACCAGAAGGTTCCGTACAGCATGGGCCGCCACTGGTCGGACGGCTACCGGCAGGACTGCTCGGGGTTCGTCTCGATGGCCTGGGGCCTGGGCAGCAGTCAGACCACCTGGACGCTGCCCGACTACGCCGACCGCATCACCAAGGCCGACCTGCAGCCCGGCGACATCCTGCTGCACAACAACCCGGCCAGCCCGCAGTCGGGCTCGCACGTCACGATCTTCGGCGGCTGGACGGACTCCGGCCGCACCCGCTACCTCGCCTACGAGCAGACCTCCCCGGGCGCGACCAAGCGGGCGACCCCGTACGCGTACTGGAAGAACTCCGCCTCCTACGTCCCGTACCGCTACCGGGGCCTGGCGCCCGCGACCGGCGGCGCCAGCAGCGACGGGGCCGCCGCCAACGCCTTCCCCGGCGCCGACAAGTTCGGCCCCGGCGCCGAGAACGCGTACGTCACCCGGCTCGGCCGGATGCTGGTGCAGCGCGGCGCGGCCCGCTTCTACACCGAGGGCCCGGGGCCGCGCTGGAGCGAGAGCGACCGCCGGGCCACCCGGGCCTTCCAGGAGGCCCAGGGCTGGCGCGGCGCCGAGGCCGACGGCCTGCCCGGCAAGGACACCTGGGACTACCTGGTCAACGGCAGGGGCCGCTCGATCGCCGACGTCCGGACCGTACCCACCGAGCCCACCGCGCCCGCCGACCCGCCCGCCCCGGCCGGTCCGGGCACCCCGCCCCCGCCGTTCCCGGGCCCGGACGCCTTCCGGCCCGGCGCGAACGGCGACCACGTCCGGCTGCTCGGCGAGCAGTTGGTCCGCCGGGGCTACGGCCGCTTCTACACCGAGGGTCCCGGCCCGCTCTGGACGGAGAGCGACCGGGCCGCCGTCCGGGCGTTCCAGGAGGCCCAGGGCTGGCGCGGCGCCGAGGCCGACGGCGTCCCCGGCCCGGACACCTGGCGCCGCCTCTTCGGCTGAGCCCGCCCGGGCCGGTCGTCCGGTCCGCTGCCCGGGGACTGCTACCCGGGGTCCGCTACCGGGGGCCGTCCGCGACCGGCCGCCGGGACATCCAGTGGAACAGCCCCATCGCGACGCTGGTGGCCAGGTTGAAGCTGGACACCCCGGGCTGCATCGGCACCGCCACCAGCCGGTCGGCCCGGGCCCTCAGCTCCGCCGAGACGCCGTGCCGCTCGGTGCCGAAGGCGAGCAGGGCGTCGTCCGGGACGTCCACCGCGCGGATGTCCTCGCCCTCCGGGTCCAGGACGTGCAGCGGCCCGGCGGGCAATCCGTCCAGCGCCACCCGCTCGACTGCGGTGGCCCAGTGCAGCCCGGCGCTGCCGCGCAGCACCGCCGGGTGCCAGGGGTCGAGGTCGCCGGTGGTGACCACGCCGGTGGCGCCGAAGCCGGCCGCGAGCCGGATCACCGCGCCGACGTTGCCCAGGTTGCGCGGGTTCTCCAGCAGCACGATCGGCGCCCGGCGGGGCCGGCGGTCGAGCGCCGCCAGGTTGGCGTCGACGGCGGGCCGGTCGGCGAGCGCGGCGACCCCGGTCGGGTGCAGCCGGGGCACCAGCTCCTTCAGCCGCCCGGCCGGCACCTCCACGGCGAGCCGGTCCACCGCCGGGACGACGTCCTCGGCCAGCTCGGCGGCGAGCCCCAGCAGCGCGGCCCGGTCCGCGGTCAGCACCCGCCGGACGCCGCCGCCGAAGCGCAGCGCGTGCTTCAGCGTGTGGAAGCCGTCCAGCAGCACCGTCCCGGGGGCCCGCGCCTCGGCCCGCCACTCGCGCATCACCTGCTCGTCCATGCCGCCCACTCTGCCACCCCGCCGAACGGGCCCCGGCCCACGGGCCGGACGGAGCCTAGCGCCCGGTCGGCTCCGGTTCGCGGCCGACCGTGCCGCCGCCGCGCAGCGCCCGTTCCAGGTCCTTCAGCGACTGCAGCAGCAGCCGGGTGCCGGCCAGCAGGACGTCCCGCTGGACGTTCGGCGGCGCCCCGGCCGAGCGCCGTTCCAGCTGCGCCTGGGCCTCCCGTACCGGGCCGAACTCCACCGGGCGTTCGGTGAGCAGCGCGGCGGCGGCCAGGGCGGTGGCCAGCTGCAGCTCCTCGGCGAACTCGGCGGCGCCGGGCACCGGTTCGGCGTCGGCCGCGGGCAGGTGGGCCTCCAGCAGGACGGCGGCCCGGCCGAGGTGGCCGACCGCGGCGCGGGCCCGGTCGATCTGGCGCCGGCTCACCCCGGGCAGCCCGGAGGCGTGCCGGCCGGGTTCGGCGTCGGCCCGCTGCATCGCCTGGAGCAGTTCGGAGCGGGCCTCCCGGGAGTCCAGCAGCGCCGCCCGCACCTCCCGTCCGCGCGGTTCGGCGGGCCGCTCGTACACCGCGACGACGGCCGCCGCGTACCGGCCGGCGGCGGCCAGCCACTCGGCGAGCCGCTCGCCGAGCCGGGCGGTCTGCCAGGTGGGGAACAGCGCGTACGCGAGCAGCGCGATCGTGCCGCCGAGCAGGGTGAGCCCGACCCGTTCGATCGCGGTGGCCAGCGGATCGCCCTCCTGCAGGCCGAGCAGGAAGACCACGTAGGAGGAGATGCCGACGGTCATCAGGGCGTAGCCGGTGCGCAGGGTGAGGTAGGCGCCGGCGACGCAGCCGACCGCGAGGGCGGCCAGCACCAGGTCGCCGGGGTCGGCGAGCTGCACGACCAGGGTGGAGACGGCGACGCCGACCACGGTGCCGGCCAGCCGGGCGACGCCGCGGCTGTAGGTCTGGGCGAAGTCCGGCCGCATCACCATGGCGGCGGTCATCGGTGCCCAGTGGCCGTGCTCGAAGCCGGCCAGCCGCCCCAGCAGGTAGGCGAGGGTGACCACCCCGGTGAGCCGGACGGCGTGCTGCAGGACCGCCGAGCGCGGCTGGAGCTGGCGGCGCACGGCCCGGGCGGCGACCGGCAGCATCCGGGAGATCGGCGGTTTGCTGAGCGCTCCGCCGGCGCCGACCACCGGGGTGCTGATGGTGTCCTCGTCGCCGCGGTCCAGGGTGTCGGCGGCCTTGCGCAGCAGGCCGGCCAGCCGGCGGGCGGCCCGCCGGGCGGCGCCGCGCAGCTGCGGCCCGTCGGGCGGGACGGCCAGGGTGAGCGCGGGCGCGGAGCGCGGCAGCCGCAGCGGGTCGCCGGTGCGGACGGCCCTGGCCAGCGCGTCCATCGCCTCGGCCGAGGCGGCGAGCACGGCCCGGGCCCGGTCGCGTTCGGGCCCCTCGGCGGGGGCGCCGACCTTGGGGTCGGCGATCGCGGCGAGGGTCGGCCGGATGCGTTCGGCGATGCCGCGCAGTCCGCGCATCTCGGGCGGCCGGTGGCGCTCCTGCCAGGGGGTCAGGGCGGCGGCGTGGCGGGCCGTCATGAACGGCGCCGGGTCGACGTGGGCGGTCGGGTCCTGGCGCAGCCGGCGGGCGTAGTCGGCGAGCGAGGCGTAGGTGTCGGCGAGGGCGTCCCGCTGGGCGGTCCAGCTGCCGATCGGCCAGAGGGTGATGACCAGCGCCTGGACGGCCCCGCCGAGCGCGCAGACCAGTCCGTGGCCGAGCGCGGTGGGCACGCTGACGGGCAGTTGGACGACGATCAGCATGACCGACAGGGTGTTGGCGGCGACCACGCCGGCGGTCGGCCCGATCGCCCAGGCGAGGCCGGCGCCGAAGGCCCAGACGGCGAGCAGGACCGGAAAGGCGCCGGGGACGCCGGCCGCCACGTAGCCGAGGAAGGTGCTGAGGCCGAGTCCGGTCCCGGCCGCGGCGGCGAGGGTGGCGCGCGGGCGGAAGCTGCGCTGGAAGGTGGCGGTGCCGGCGATGAAGGCGCCCATCGCGGCGGAGGTGGCGAGGCCGGGGCCGGCGATCGCCAGGGTGGGGAAGAGCACGAGGGCGACGGCGACCGCGCCGCGCACCGCCCGTTGGGGGTCGGTGAGCGCCCGGTCGAGGGTCAGTCCGGTTCGCGCGGTGTCACGAAGGGCGGCGAACCAGGACATGTCGGACAGCCTATGCGAGGAGCCTGCGGCGCACCCGGAGGCAGCGGGCGCCCAGCCAGAGCAGCGCGCCGGTGGGCAGGAACACCGCGTCCGCGACGATCATCGCGAGCGAGAACACCGGCAGCCCGAGCAGCACCGCGATCCCGGCGTGCTCCGCCATCATCACCGCCAGCAGGACGTTCTTGACCCGCCGGTGCATCAGCGTGAACGGGAACGCCACCTGCACGACCACCGTGCCGTAGGTCATCAGGAAGACCGGCACCAGCGCCGCGCCGGCCAGCGCGGAGAGCCCGGGCCAGGGCGTGAAGTAGTCGAGGTGCAGCGGGTAGTGCAGCGCGGTGCCGTCCTGCCAGCGCGAGCCCTGCACCTTGTACCAGCCGGCCGTCGCGTAGATCAGCACCACCTGGGCGGCGATCACCAGCATCGCGCAGTTGTGCACCATGGTCGCCAGTGCGTCCAGCACGGCCCGCGGCTCGCCGTCCGGCCACCGGCGCCCGACCGCCCACCGGAGCCCGGCCACGGCCCACAGGCCCCAGAACAGCGGCGCCCAGCCCAGGTACGGCGGTGCCGCGCTCGTCCAGGCCAGCGCCGGGCCGGCGAAACCGCCGAGCGAGCAGAGCAGCAGCACCGCGCCGAGCACCGCCCAGACCACCACCCCGGTGCGGTCGGGCCCGCGGCGCCGGGAGTCCAGCGACCAGACCTCGGCGCAGCGGGTGAAGACCAGGTAGACGGCCATCAGGTGGACGACGTTGTCGCCGCCGTCGCCGAGGAAGACGTTGCGGTTCTGCAGCGACAGCACGGTGACCATGAACAGCACGCCGGACGCCCGGGTCCGCCAGCCCAGCACCACGGCCGCCGCCGACAGCAGGGCCAGCAGGTAGACCAGCTCGAACCAGAACCGCCCGCCGAACCAGGGCAGCACGGTCAGCGCCCCGTTGTCGGCCAGCAGCCGGCCCGCCAGCTCCGTCGACCAGGGCGAGCGGTCCCCGTACAGCACCCGCCGGTGCGGCCACTCGCGCAGCAGGTGCGCCAGCCAGACCAGCCCGAAGCCGATCCGCACCACCGCCGCCTGGTGGCGCCCGAGCACCTGCCCGGTGAACGCAGCGCCGGCCCGGCCGAGCGCCTCCCGGACCCCGGTCCGGCGCGGTGGCCCGGGCAGCGGCGCCGGTCCGGCCGGCCGCTCCGGCTCCGGCCCGGCCTGCCGGGGGATGCCGCCGAGCAGCTGCGGGCCGGCGGCCGTGTCGCTCATCGGACCGCCCCGCCGGATCGGTTCACAGCAGCTCCCGGTAGTCCTCGTCGTTGACCGGCCACCACGGCAGCTCGCGCACCCGGGGTCCGGCCGGCGCGCTCTCGCCGCTCCAGTCGGGCGGCGGCACCGCGGTGGTGGTCACCCGGAACCGGATCTCCAGGATCCGCTCGCCGTCCGCGGTCCGGCCGAACCGCTGCAGCGCGATCCGCTTGAGGTACTGCTCGGCGAGCTTGCCGCGCGGGCCGGTCAGCGCGTCGTCCTGCGGGTTGTGGGTGCCGTCGTAGAAGTCCCAGGCCCGGCGCAGCAGGTTCTGGTCGACGTGACTGGGCACCGGGTTGCCGCGGATCGCGGCGATGTCCCGGGCGGTCAGGCCGACCCAGTCGTGGGTGCGTTCGGCGCCGCCGTCGACGACGGTGCGCACCCGGGCGTCCAGCACCACGTTCTGCTGCAGCGGGTTGGGCGCGAACAGCTTCCAGTTCTGCTCGAACTCGGGGTAGACCACGCCGTCGACCACCTCCCGGTACTCCCGGGAGAGCGAGTTGGCGGGGGCGACGTGCAGGAACACCGTGCCCAGGAACAGCCCGGTACCGGCCAGCAGCAGGACCCCGGACAGGCCGAGCACGGCCCGCGCGGGCCGCGACCAGGCCCGCCGGCCGTCCGGCCCGGCGGGCGCACCGGCCCCCGGCTCCGCCCCCGGTCGCGTCCCCGGCTCCGGGATCGGGTCCGGGATCGGGTCCGGCTCCCGGTCTGGCTGCGGCGACATCCCGCCCCCCCTCGAAGCGCCGCCGCAGCCCCTGGCTGCGGGGGATGACTACAGAACGAAGGCGTCCCGGCCGCCGCTGCCGACCATCGGGCGGGCCGCGGCCTCCCAGGCGTACATCCCGCCGTCGACGTTGACCGCCTCCCGGCCCTGCTGGACCAGGTACTGGACGACCTGCGCGGAGCGCCCGCCGACCCGGCACAGCACGTACAGCTTCTCGTCCGGCAGCTCGCCGAGGCGGGCGACGACCTCGCCGATCGGGATGTGCAGGGCGCCCTCGACGTGGCCGGCGTCCCACTCGTCCTGCTCGCGCACGTCGAGCAGGACGGCGTCGGCGGGCACGGAGGAGGCGTCGGTGGTGGGGATCCGGTCGAACATGGTCTGGGTCTCCTGGGGGTCGTTCGTGGCACTGCCATTGTCGCCCACCGGTCCGGCCGCCCCGAGCAGCCGCTCCAGCTCCGCCTGCTGGGCCGCCGCCCGGGCGAGCAGCTGCTCGGCCAGCTCCTGCAGCAGCCCGTCCGGGTCCTGCGGGGCGAGCGCCAGCAGCTGGCCCATCGCGCTGTCCTCCAGCCGGACCTGCTCGGCGGCGATCCGGCCGATCCGCCCGGTGAGCCATTCCAGGCGCCGGCGCAGCCAGTCGAGCCGGTCGGGGGAGTCCTCGGCCGGGGCGGCCTCCGGGGCGGTGGACCACTCGGCGGAGAGCACCTCCAGGGCGGCGGTGTCGCCGTGCGCGTACGCCTCGTTGACCCGGGCGATGAAGGCGGCCCGGCGCTGCTGCTCGGCCGGGTCGGTGGTGAGGTCGGGGTGGGCCCGGCGGGCCAGGTCGCGGTAGATCCTCTGGGCGTCCTTGCCGGGGCGCACCCGGGCGGGCGGCTCCGGGGCGGGCGCCGGCACCTGCTGCTCCTGGGCGGACTCCTGGACTGCGTCGAACAGCGCGTCGAGGTCCGGCAGCTCGTCGACCCGGTGGCGCGCCTCGGCGGCCCGGCGCAGGTCGTCGGGGTGCCCGGTCCGGGCGGCGACGGCCTCGGCGACCAGCGCGTCGAGTTCGTCGAGCCGGGCGTAGAGCGGGCCCAGCAGCTGGTAGTGGATCAGCGCGAAGTTGTCGATCTCGACCCGCAGGGTCTGGAGGTCGACGTCCATGGTGAGCCAGGCGAGTTCGGCGGCGGCGACCCGCTCCTCCCACTCCTGCTGCTCCGGGTCCGTCCAGCGGACGGGGCTGTGCGCGGTCACTGATCTCGCCTCTGCAGTTCTGGTCGGGCGGCCGTCCGGCCACCCTACCCCCGGCCGCAATCCTCCATTCGGGGGAGCGCGAAAGCTTGCCGTTCGGGTGAACTCGGAGTATTCGGCGGCGCACGCGGGGTGACACGCAACTGATACTCACGAATCTCACCGTTTCGCTATCGAGCCCGCCCCTGTCCGTGCTTCGCTGTTAGGGCGTGTCCGGCCCTCACCGGGCACAGCTGTACAGCACAGCGTGCCGCCCTCCACACAAACGGCTGCCTCCAGGCGCGGTGGCCAGGCGGGAGCAGACCCAATCCATGGTGGACGAGCCAAACTCCACAGCGCATCCGGCAGGCGCCGCCCCCGGCGCCGGGGCCCTCCCGGGCGACCGGCCCCCGGGCGTGGTCGCCCTCGTCCGGCTCGCCGTCGTCCTGGTCGACCAGGAGGGCCGGATCGCCCAGTGGACCAGGGCCGCCGAGGAGCTGTTCGGACACCGCGCCGAGGTCGCCTGCGGGCGACCGGCCACCGGGCTGCTGCCCGCGGTCGAACCGCGCGGCACCGCCGCCGGCCCGGCCGCCCGCCACCGCTGCGACGCGCTCGACACGCTCGCCCGGTACACCTCCTCCGGCGCGGCCTGGGCCGGCCAGCTGTCCGTGGTGGACCGCGAGGAGCACCTGCGCGACATCCTCTGGTGGGCCTACCCGCTCGGGGCGCCCGACGACGGCGCCGGCCTGCTCGCCCTGGCCGCCGACGCCCGTCCGCTGCGTGCCGGCGGACCGCGCCTGGCGCTCGGCGAGCGCCTGCTGCCGCTCGCCCCCGCGACCGGCGCCCGCGGCGGCTTCCACCGGCTCGGCGCCGACCTCACCGCCCCGGCCGCCGCGATCCCCGGGCCGTTCGCCGAGCGGCTCACCCGGCTGCTGCCGGCCGGCCACGGCCCGCTGCCGGAGGTACTGCGCCGCTCCGGGCTGCCCGCCCTGCGGCTGGACCCGTCCACCGTGCTCCCCGTCCTCCCCGCGCTGCCCGCCGACCAGCAGCCCGGCACCGCGCACCCCGCGGCCGGGCTCGGCCGCCGCTACCCGACCGCCCAGCAGCGGGCCACCCGGCTCGGCCCGTCCGTGCCCTCCGCCGAGCCCGGCGCCGCGGTCCGCCGCACCCCGGGCCCGCTGCCGGGACCGCGCGAGTCCGTCGCCCAGCCGGGCGACCGGCAGCCCGCCGCGCAGCCCGTCCCGGAGCCCGCCTGCGCCACCGCGGCCGCCCCCGGCGCGGGTCCGGCCCGGGCGGGCGCCTCCACCGTCCCGTCCGGCACGGGCGCCGCCGAGCAGGAGGTCGTGGAGCAGGGCGTCGTCGAGCAGGGTGTCGTGGAGCAGGGCGCGCCGCCGTCGGCCGGCCCGGAGTGGGGCGCGGTGCAGCCCGGCGCCGCGGAGCAGCCCGCCGGTCCGTCCGCCCACAGCCGCCCGCCCCGGCGCACCGACGCGGTGCCCGCCCCCGGCGGCCGGTCGCCCGGCTGGACCGAAGGCCCCCCGGACGAGGGCCGGCTCGGCCCCTTCCTCACCAACGGCCACGCGGGCGAGCAGCTCGCCCTGCTGAACGAGGTCGGCGGCAAGGTCGGCACCACCCTCGACCTGGGCTTCACCGCCCACGAGCTGTGCCAGGTGCTCGTCCCCCGGGTCGCCGACTTCGCCTGCGTCGACCTGCTGGACGGCCTGATCTCCGACTCCGAGCTGCCCAAGGCCGAGCCGGACGACGACACCATGCTCCGCCGGGTCGCCCTGGTCTTCAACGAATCCGGCGGCGAGTGGGACCACGTGCTCGCCGAGGGCTCGCTGCTCGCCATGCCCGGCCGCACCCCGCCCGGGATGGCCCTCCAGCTCAACCAGCCCGTCCTGGTGCCGGTGGTCAGCAAGGACGTCGCGGTGGACTACGCCGCCGCCCTCGGCGGGGCGGCGCTGGCCTCGGCGGTCTCCGGCCGCTCGATGCTGGTGGTGCCGCTCTCGGCCCGCGGCACCGTGATCGGCATCCTCAAGCTGCTCCGGCTGCCCGACCGCGCCCCCTTCGACGAGAGCGACGCCGCCACCATCAAGGAGCTGGCGGCCCGGGCCGCGCTCTCGCTGGACAACGCCCGGCTGCACGGCGCCATGGCCAAGGTCGCCACCACCCTGCAGCGCTCGATGATCCCGACCCGCCCGCCGCGCATCCCCGGGGTACAGATCGCCCACCGCTACCTGCCCGGCGACCCCCGCGCCGAGGTCGGCGGCGACTGGTTCGACGCCATCCAGCTGCCCGGCAGCCGGGTCGCCCTGGTGGTCGGCGATGTGATGGGCCACGGCCTGCACTCCGCCGCCGCGATGGGCCGCTTCCGCACCGCGATGCAGACCCTCGCCGCCCTCGACCTGCCGCCCGGCCAGCTGCTGCGCCACCTCGACAACCTGGCCCACAAGCTCGGCGACGACCACCTGGCGACCTGCCTGTACGCGGTCTACGACCCGATCAACCGGACCTGCGAGCTGGCCAGCGCCGGGCACGTGCCGCCCGTCCTGGTCCACCCGGACGGCACCGGCGAGCTGCTGGAGATCCCGGCCGGCGCCCCGATCGGCGTCGGCGGGGTGCCGTTCGTCGCCAAGACCATCGACGTCTCGGACGGCTCGATGCTGGTGCTGTGCACCGACGGCCTGGTCGAGGTCAGGGGCGGCGACATAGGGACGGGGCTGGCCGCCATCTGCGGCAACCTGATCGACCCCCGGCACACCCCGGAGCAGGCCTGCGACGTGGTGCTGGAGCGGCTGCACTCCGACGACCGCAAGGACGACGTCGCCCTGCTGGTGGCCCGCTTCGACGGCGTCGCCCCCAGCGAGGTCGCCACCTGGGACCTCCGGGTCGACCAGCGCGAGGTGCGCCGGGCCCGCGCGCTGGTCCGCGAGCAGTTGGCGGCCTGGCACCTGGAGGCGCTCGCCGACAGCACCGAACTGCTGGTCAGCGAGCTGGTGACGAACGCCGTCCGGGTCGCCAGGGACCGCGTGCAGCTGCAGTTGATCCGGATCGACAAGCTGCTGGTGGAGGTCAGCGACGACAACCACAACCTGCCGTCGCTGGAGCCCGCCGAGCAGCTCGGCGAGACCGGCCGGGGTCTGACCCTGGTCACCAAGCTCGCCGAGCGCTGGGGCACCGCCCGCAAGGCGGTCGGCAAGGTCGTCTGGTTCGAGCTCCCACTGCCCCGCGCCCCGCGCGGCTGAACCCGGCTCAGCGGCCGAACCCGGTTCAGCGGCGGTACCGGGGCGGGGCGCCGACGGGTGCTCAGGAGATCGCGGCGCCCGCCGACGCCCGGCGGCGGGCCTCCGCGGCGACCTCCAGGGACGCCTGCGCCGCGACCGTCGTCGCGGCCCGGACCCCGGCCAGCACCCGCGGCCAGAAGTCGCCGAACACCTCCACCGAGGCGGCGATCAGCGCCGCCGCGACCAGCGCGACCACGTGCTCCAGCCCGGCGAGGTTCGGCAGCACCACAGCCTCGCCGATCATCACCAGCGCCACCAGCCCGCCGGTGAACCGCGCCCTGGCCCGGAAGGCGATGCAGATCGCCAGCCCCACCACGGCCGCCGAGGGACCGGTGTCCCGTACGTGCGCCACCCACCCGGGGAAGCCGAAGAGGTGCTCGGGGCCGATCATCACCCCGACCCGGGCGAACATGGTGCCCGCCAGCGTGCAGGCGTAGGCGACCACCAGGGTCATCCGCCGGCCGAGCACGACCTCCGCGATCCCGAAGACCACGAACACCTGCGCCAGCGCCCCCCAGACCGGCAGGTCCAGCGCCGGGACGTAGAGCGACAGCGGGGTGCGCAGCAGCGAGACCTCCAGCGGCAGCGCGGCCTTCACCACCCCGATCCTCGTGACGAACTGCTCGCCGCCCGGCAGGTGCTGGACGATGCTGAACATCAGGATCAGCAGCGTCGCCACGGTCGCCAGTGGAAAGGCGGCGAACTTCCGGTGCACCACCCGTTCGCGCACCATGCCGTACAGGGGCCCCCACTCCGCGACAGCCGCCGACCTGGCGATCGCCATCGGCCGCTTTCGCACGCCCCCCGCGTGGGTCCTGCGAATCACAGTCTCTCTCCAAATTCCCCGAACGCCCCGGGATTTCCCGAACCACCTCAACATTAGGAGCGGCCCCGGGAATGCACATCGGCATGGAAGACGGACCGGCGTCATCCTCCAGGGGGAGGGGAACTCGGAGAACACCCCCATCCGGACCCCCCGGAACCGGCTCCCCTCCGCCCCCCGGCGGAGGGTCAGCCCTTCCCACCCCGCGCCGCCGTCGGCACCCCGGGGCCCGCGACCGCGGTGCCCGGGTGTCGGCGACGGAACAGAGCGGGCAGACTCGGCGCGGTGATGAAGCCCTCCGCACGCGCACTCGCGATTCCGATCCGCGGGATCTCACTGCTCTTTTCGAACAGCAGGTAGCGCGGTTCCCAGATCGGCCGGTACTTGGCGTTCGCCCGGTACAGCGATTCGATCTGCCACCAGCGCGAGAAGAATCCGAGGACGGAACGCCACAGCCGGAGCACCGGCCCGGCCCCCAGTCGGGAACCCCGTTCGAAAACGGAGCGGAACATCGCGAAGTTCAACGAAACGCGCGCCAGATTCACCTCGCCGGCCCGCTGCAGGAGTTCGATCACCATGAACTCCATCAGCCCGTTCTCGGTGTCCCGCGCCCGGCGCATGAGGTCCAGCGACAGCCCGTCCTCGCCCCACGGCACGAAACTCAGCAGCGCCTTGAGCTCGCCCTCGCCGTCGTGGCACTCCAGCATCACGCAGCGCCCGTCGCCCGGGTCGCCGAGCCGGCCGAGCGCCATCGAGAAGCCGCGCTCGGTCGCGCCGTCGCGCCACTGGTCGGCCTTGGCCACCAGCTCGGCCATCTCGCTCTCGGGGATCTCCTCGTGCCGGCGGATCCGCACCGTGTAGCCGGCCCGCTTGACCCGGTTGTACGCCTGGCGCACCACCCGCATCGCCCGGCCGTCCAGCGAGAACTCGTCCAGCTCGACGATCGCCTCGTCACCCAGCTCCAGCGCGTCCAGCCCGTGCCGGGCGTAGATCACACCGGCCTCCTCGGAGGCGCCCATCACGGCCGGCGCCCAGGCGTGCTCGCGGGCCTCGGCCAGCCAGGCGTCGATCGCCCCCGGCCAGGCCTCCGGGTCGCCGATCGGGTCGCCGGAGGCCAGCGACACCCCGCCGACCACCCGGTACGTCACCGCCGCCTTGCCGCTGGGCGAGAAGATCACCGCCTTGTCCCGACGCAGCGCGAAGTAGCCCAGCGAGTCCCGCTCGCCCTGCTTGGCCAGCAGTCCGCGCAGCTTCTCCTCGTCCTCCGCGGTGAGCAGCTCGGTGTCCCGCGGGCTGCGGAACGCCACGTACAGCACCAGCAGGAAGAGCACCGCACCCATCGCGTTGATGGTGGCGTTGACCCAGGTCGGCGCGAGGATCACCGAGCGCAGGTGCTCGGACGGGGCGACCGTGACCATCCGGGCGATGGAGTAGCGGAAGAGGTCCCAGAAGTCGGCGCCGGTGAGGCTGTTGTTCAGCCCGACCAGCAGCGCGCCGACCGACCCGCCGAACAGCAGGCCGCCGAGGAAGGTGGCCACCGCGGTCTTGGGGTTGGAGCGGTCGCCCTTGGAGGTGAACTCCCTGCGCCCGATCAGCAGGGCCAGGACGAACAGGCAGGTCAGGATCGTGGAGATCCAGTTCAGCGGGTGGTCGTTGAACCGCTCGCCCGGCCACGACATGGCGACCAGGTAGAGCACCGCGAACAGCCCGGCCAGCGCCAGGTTGAAGATCCACGCGGCCCGCTTGCGCCGCCGCATCGCGACCGCCAGGAACACCGACAGCACGACGCTGCTCAGCCCGGCGGTCAGCAGGTACGGGGTGAAGTACTCGCCCTCGTTGTGCGTCTCGACCTGGTCCCGGAACGGCACCAGGAGCACCGTCACCAGGTTCAGCAGGGCGAGCAGCCGCAGGTACCAGACGGTGGCCGCGGCCGCCCTGGGACTCAGCCGCTCAAGCAGCGGAGCGGGCCGGGAGGGCACGGCGGACGGCTCCGACTTCACAGTGGACGACACGGCTCAATTCCAAACGATCAGATGGTGGGGCGCATCCGCACACGTCCCGACAGGAAGCTGCCTCGTCCCATGCTTCCCCATCGAAGATGAGAATTACGTGAACCCGCTTGCGGATTCACACCCCCGCCGTTCGGCGGGGGTTGGGCCCCCGACCTCCGGCGGCCCCGTCCGACCCGGCCGCTCCGGAGGCCCTAGGCTCGAATCACCCAGCGGCCCCCACCCGGCCGCCCGAACCGAGGAGGGACCATCACCCCCACCCGTGTGCTGATCGTGGACGACGAGATCCTGGTCCGGTCCGGCCTCGGGCTCATCGTCGGCTCCGCCCCCGACCTGGAGGTGGTCGGCGACTGCTCCGGCGGCCAGGCGGAGGAGTACGTCCGCCGGCTGCGCCCGCACGTGGTGCTGCTCGACATCCGGATGCCCGACCTCGACGGCATCTCGGTGCTCCGCCGGCTGCGCGCCCTGCCCGAACCGCCGGCCGTGGCGATGCTCACCACCTTCGACACCGACGAGTACATCGGCACCGCCCTGCGCGGCGGCGCGACCGGCTTCCTGCTCAAGGACACCGCCCCGGACCAGCTGGTGCACGCCGTCCGGGTGCTGGCGGCCGGCGGCAACATCCTCTCGCCCACCGTCACCCGCACCGTCATCGGCGGCTACGTGGACGGCGGCGGCCCCGACGCCGAGGCGTCCACACTCGCCCGCACCCTGACCGGCCGCGAACTGGACGTCCTGGCCCTGCTCGGCGAGGGCCTGTCCAACGCCGAGATCGCCGACCGGCTGTTCCTCGGCACCGGCACCGTCAAGGACCACATCAGCGCCATCCTGGGCAAGCTCGGCGCCGCCAACCGGGTGCAGGCCGCCGTGATCGCCCACCGGGCGGGCCTGGTCCGCCCGAAGCCGCAAGACCGGGCATGACCCCGGCCGACCCCGAGCTCGACCCCGCCCCCGGGCGGCCCCGCCCGTGGTGGACCGCGCCCTGGCTGATGCTGGTGCTGCCCGCCGCCTACTCCCTGCTGGACGCGGCGCTGGTCGCCCGGGACGCCCCGTGGTGGCAGGTCTGCCTGTCGGTGCTGGCCGCCGTGGTGCTGCTCTGGCGGCGGCGCTTCCCGGTGACGGTGCTGCTGCTCACCATGCCCGGCAGCTACCTGGACGACATCTGGCTGGCCCCGATCACCGCCGTCTACACGGTGGCCGCCGAACGCCCCGAGCGCCGCGTCGTGGTGCCCTGCGCCGTGCTGTTCGCCCTGGTCGAGTTCTTCCACTGGCCGATCCCCGAGGAGATCTTCGAGCTCAGCCGGGAGACCGCGCTCTACGCCATCCAGTGCGTGATGCTGGCCGCCGGCCCGGCCGCCACCGGTCTGCTCGCCCGCACCCGGCGGGAGCTGGCCACCCGGCTGGACGAGCTGACCCGCCACCAGGAGCGGGAGAGCCGGCTGCTGGCCGAGCGGGTGCTGGTCAGCGAGCGCGGACGGCTGGCCCGCGAGATGCACGACGTGGTCTCCCACCAGGTCAGCCTGATCAGCATCCAGGCCGGCGCGCTCCAGGTGTCCACCGCCGACCCGGCCGCCGCCGCGACCGCCCGCACCATCCGCGAGCTGTCCGTCCGCACCCTGCAGGAGCTGCGCCAGATGGTCGGCGTGCTGCGCGCCGCCGGCCACCGCCCGGGGGCGCCGCTCGCCCCGCAGCCCACCCTGGCCGACCTGCCCCGGCTGATCGCGGAGAGCGGGCTGGCCGCCGAGACCGAGCTCGACCCGGGCGACGCCCCCTGGTCCGAGGCCGTCGAGCGGGCCGCCTACCGGACGGTCCAGGAGGCGCTGACCAACATCACCAAGTACGCACCGCAGTCCGAGGTCCGGGTCCGGGTGCTGGCCCGGGGCCGCCGGCTGGTGGTCGGGGTGCGCAACGGGCCGCCGCCGGTCGCGCCGGCCGAGACCCTGCCCGGCGGCGGGCACGGGCTGGTCGGCCTGCGCGAGCGCGCCCAGCTGCTCGGCGGCACCCTGAGCGCGGGCCCCACCCCGGACGGCGGCTACGAGGTCCGCGCCGAGCTCCCGGCCCACCGGGTCTGACCGCCGCCGCGTTCGTCCGCGCCCGGCGCACGGACGCACGGCGGGGCGCGCACGGTCGCGTCGCGGCCGGACAACGAGAAAGCCCCGCAGATCCGAAGATCTGCGGGGCTTCGCTGTGCGCGAGGGGGGAGTTGAACCCCCACGCCCTTTCGGGCACTGGAACCTGAATCCAGCGCGTCTGCCTATTCCGCCACCCGCGCATGGGTGTTTGTCGTAGTTGCCAGCCGACCGCCGCCCCGCTCGCTACCATGTGGCACTCGCGGTTCGCCGTTCCGCACCCTCTCGGGCGCCCCTTCCGACGTGGAAAACAGTAGCACGACCTGCGGGTGGGCTCCGAATCCGTTCCCCGGGGCGGCCGAGCGCATCCGAACGGCTGCCCGGCGAACAGGCGAGCGAGGGATGCGCCCCCCGTCCGGCGGGTAGCCCTGGCATGCTGCCGTGGGCAGCGGCGACCCCGTGTGGCCGATCCCACCCCCGGGCACCACACGGTCCGGGAACCGTACGGATGGGCCCGGCGTGGATACGATCAGTACGGAAGTACCGCAAGTAGGCGCGACCGGATTCCGCGGATCCGGCCGGCAGGCAGGCGAACGAACCCTGGAAGGGGGTGCCCCATGGGAGTGCTGAAGAAGTTCGAGCAGCGACTTGAGGGTCTCGTCAACGGCACCTTCGCGAAGGTGTTCAAGTCCGAGGTCCAGCCCGTGGAGATCGCCGGTGCGCTGCAGCGCGAGTGCGACAACAACGCGAGCATCTGGAACCGCGACCGCACCGTCGTGCCGAACGACTTCATCGTCGAGCTGAGCCCGCACGACTACGAGCGCCTGAGCCCCTACTCCGGCCAGCTGGGCAGCGAGCTCGCCGGCATGGTCCGCGAGTACGCCGACGCCCAGCGCTACAGCTTCATGGGCCCGCTCCAGGTGAACCTGGAGAAGGCCGACGACCTCGACACCGGCCTGTACCGGGTGCGCAGCCGCACCCTCGCCGCCGACGACCCCCAGCTCCAGGCCCAGCAGGCCGCCCCGCCGGCCCCGCAGCCGCACGGGCAGCCGCCGCAGGCCCAGCCCGGCTACGGCCGCCCGCCGGCCGCCAACGCCCCCGGCGCACCGTGGCAGCAGCAGGGCGCCGCCGGGTACGGCACGCCCCCGCCGCCCGCCGCGCCCCCCACCGTGCCCCCGGGCCCGCCCGCGCCCGCCGGCGGCAACGTGCGCCCGTTCCCCGGCGCCGGCCACGGCACCTCCGTGCGCCGCTGGATCGAGGTGAACGGCGCCCGGCACCAGATCACCGGGAACGCCTGCGTGCTCGGCCGCTCCACCGAGGCCGACGTGCGCATCGACGACCCCGGGGTCTCCCGCAAGCACGCCGAGATCCGGCCCGGAACCCCTTCGATGGTGCTCGACCTGGGGTCCACCAACGGCATCGTGGTGGACGGACAGCACACCCAGCGCGCTACGCTCCGCGACGGCTCGCGAATCGTCGTGGGCTCCACCACCATCGTCTACCGACAGGTCGAAGGGTAGAGCGGGCCACCATGTCAGAACTGACCCTGACGGTCATGCGGCTGGGATTCCTCGCCGTGCTGTGGCTGTTCGTGATCGTCGCGATCCAGGTGATCCGCAGTGATCTGTTCGGCACCCGGGTGAACCCGCGGTCCTCCCGCCGGGGCGCCGCCGCCGCGAGCACGGCCGCGCCCGCTCCGGCGGCCGCCGCGCCCGCCCGCACCGCGCAGCCGCAGCAGGGCGGCCCCGGGCCGCAGACCCAGGGCGGCGGACGCCGCCGGGGCGCCCCGACCCAGCTCGTCGTGGTGCAGGGCTCGCTGGCCGGGACCACCGTCGCGCTGCAGGGCCAGACCATCACGCTGGGCCGCGCGCACGACTCCACCATCGTGCTGGACGACGACTACGCGTCCTCCCGTCATGCCAGGATCTATCCGGATCAGACTGGGCAGTGGACGGTCGAGGATCTAGGCTCCACCAACGGCACCTATCTGGACCGGCAGCGCCTCACGGCGCCGACCCCGCTCCAGCCGGGCATGCCGATCCGTATCGGCAGGACCGTCATCGAACTGCGGAAGTAGTAGCGCATGAGGGACAGCATCCCGTCCATGACCCAGAGGGGGGCTCAGGTCGCATGACCCTGGTGCTGCGCTTCGCCGCCGGCTCCCACAAGGGACTGATCCGGGAGGGGAACGAGGACTCCGGCTATGCCGGCCCGCGGCTGCTCGCCGTGGCCGACGGCATGGGCGGGGCCGCGGCCGGTGAGGTCGCGTCCTCCGAGGTGCTCGGCTCGATCGTCCGCCTGGACGAGGACGTGCCGGGCGCCGACCTGCTGACCCTGCTGGGCGACGCCGTCCAGGGCGCCAACGACCGGCTCCGGCAGATGGTCGAGGAGGACCCGCAGCTGGAGGGCATGGGCTGCACCCTCACCGCGATGCTGTGGACCGGCCAGCGGATGGGCCTGGTGCACGTCGGCGACTCCCGCGCCTACCTGCTGCGGGACGGTTCGCTGGTGCAGATCACCCAGGACCACACCTGGGTGCAGCGGCTGGTCGACGAGGGCCGGATCACCCCGGAGGAGGCCGAGACCCACCCGCAGCGCTCGCTGCTGATGCGGGCGCTGGACGGCCGCGGCCAGGTCGAGCCCGACCTGTCGATCCGCGAGGTCCGGGCCGGCGACCGCTACCTGATCTGCTCCGACGGCCTCTCCGGCCCGGTCAGCCACCAGACCCTCCAGGACACCCTCGGGAGCTACTACTCCCCCGAGCAGACCGTGCAGGAGCTGATCCAGCTCGCGCTGCGCGGCGGCGGTCCGGACAACATCACCTGCATCGTGGCGGACGTCCTGGACGTCGGCGCCACCGACACCCTCAGCGGCCAGTTCAACGACGTCCCGGTGGTCGTCGGCGCGGTCGCCGACACCCCGCCGTCCTCGGCCGCCGCCGACCGGTCGATCCGCGACACCCCGGCCGGCCGGGCGGCCGGCCTCGGGCGCGGCCCGCAGGGCGCCTTCGGCCCCGCCGAGGGCTACGAGGGCGGCTACGGCGCCGCCGCCGCGTCCGGCTTCGGCCCCGCGGAGGGCTACCAGGACGGCGGCGGGTACGGCTCCGGCGATCCCGCGGTGTACGGCACCGAGGACTTCGACGACGAGGACCGCCCGAAGCGCAAGGGCAAGGCGCTCAAGCTGTCGCTGGTGGCGCTGGTCACCCTCGGCCTGCTCGGCGGCGCCGGCTTCTTCGGCTACCGCTGGACCCAGAGCCACTACTACGTGGGCGTGGACGGCGACAACGTCGCGGTCTTCCAGGGCATCAACCAGAGCCTGGCCGGCCTGAGCCTGTCCTCGGTGCACACCCGCTACAAGGACATCGAGGTCAAGTACCTCCCGCAGGACCAGCGCAGCAACCTCAACGGCACCATCGCGGCCAGCAGCCTGAGCGACGCCGACGGCAAGGCCAAGAAGCTCGGCGAGGAGGCCGGCTTCTGCAAGCGGGTCTCCGACGCACGCGCCGCCGGCCAGAGCGGTCAGCAGAACACCTCGCCCACCCCGGCCCCCAGCACCACCGTCGCCCCGGCCGGGTTCAAGGCGGCCAACTCGCCGACCCCCTCGGTCGGCGGCAAGGCGGCGCCGGGCACCCCGACCCCGGGCCAGACCCCGGTCACCCCGGGCCAGACGCCCGGCACGGCCGCACCCAGCCAGACCGCGGAGGCCCCGGCCACCGGCCAGCAGGGCGAGCTGCCCGGCCTGACCGAGGAGGAGCGCAAGAAGGCCGACTCCTGCCCCAAGCCGTGACGACCAGAGACAGGCCCGTGCGCGGGCCCGTCGGCCGGCAGGGAGCGGCCATCACGTGAGCACCTTCGACCTGAGCAGCGGCCCCAACAGCCAATCCGGCGAGCGCCGCCCCGGCGGCGTGCCCGGCGACCGCGCCTCGTCCCGGCGCCGGGGCAACACCACGATCTCCCCGCAGGGCGCCCCGAACCGGCGCAACACCGAGCTGGCCATGCTGGCCTTCGCGGTGCTGCTGCCGGTCCTCGCGTACGCCAACGTGGGCCTGGCGATGGACGGGTCGCTGCCGGCCGGCATGCTCGGCTACGGCCTGGGCATGGGGGCGCTCGCCCTCGTCGCGCACCTGCTGATGCGCCGCTTCGCGCCGTACGCGGACCCCCTGCTGCTGCCGCTGGCCACCCTGCTCAACGGCCTGGGCCTGGTGATGATCTGGCGCCTGGACAAGGCCGGGGGCCTGCTGCGGAACAACTTCCCCGCCGCCCCCAACCAGCTGATGTGGTCGGGTCTCGGCATCGCCTTCTTCCTCTGCGTGATGGTCTTCCTGAAGGACCACCGGATCCTGCAGCGCTACACGTACATCTCGATGGCGGTGGCCCTGGTGCTGCTCGCGGCGCCGGCCTTCTTCCCGGCCCGCGAAGAGGACTTCGGCGCCAAGATCTGGATCCGCTTCGGCACGTTCTCGATCCAGCCCGGCGAGTTCGCCAAGATCATCCTGACCGTCTTCTTCGCCGGCTACCTGATGGTCAAGCGGGACGCGCTGGCGCTGGCCAGCCGCCGCTTCATGGGGCTCTACCTCCCGCGCGGGCGCGACCTCGGTCCGATCATCGTGATCTGGCTGCTCAGCCTGCTGATCCTGATCTTCGAGAACGACCTCGGCTCCTCCTTCCTGTTCTTCGGCCTCTTCGTGGTGATGCTGTACGTCGCCACCGAGCGCACCAGCTGGATCGTCTTCGGCCTGCTGATGTCGATCGGCGGTGCGATCGCGGTCGCCTCGACGGCGAGCCACGTCAAGGTCCGCATCGACGCCTGGCTCCACCCGATGTCCGCCTTCGACTGCGCGGCGAAGGCCGCGGAAGCCGGGGTGGTGAGGAACTGCGGCAGTGACCAGATCGGCCAGGCCCTGATGGGCATGGGCTCCGGCGGGGTCACCGGCGAGGGGCTCGGCCAGGGCCGCTCCTGGCTGATCGGCTTCGCCGCCAAGAGCGACTTCATCCTCGGCTCGTTCGGCGAGGAGCTCGGTCTCTGCGGCCTGATGGCGATCTTCATGCTGTACGGCCTGATGGTCCAGCGCGGCCTGCGCACCGCCGTCGCCGCCCGCGACCCCTTCGGCAAGCTGTTCGCCGTCGGCCTCTCCTCGGCCCTGGCCCTCCAGGTCTTCGTGGTCGCCGGCGGTGTCACCGGCCTGATCCCGCTGACCGGTATGACCATGCCGTTCATGGCCCAGGGCGGATCCTCGGTGGTCGCCAACTGGGCGCTGATCGCCATCCTGCTGAAGATCAGCGACAGCGCCCGCCGGCCGGGGGCCGAACCCGCCCCGGCCACCGAGAACCAGGGGGGACCCGACCGATGAACAAGCCGATCCGCCGGGTCTCCATCTTCTGCCTGGTCCTGATCCTCGCCCTGATGGTGCGCACCAACTGGGTCCAGGGCGTCCAGGCCGAGTCCTGGGCGAGCAACAAGTACAACAAGCGCGAGACCTTCGACCGCTACGCCTACCCGCGCGGCAACATCATCGTCAGCGGCGAACGGGTCACCAACTCCGACTTCGTCAACGGCCTGCGCTACAAGTACAAGCGCTCCTGGGTCGACGGCCCGATGTACGCCCCGGTCACCGGCTACTCCTCGCAGTCCTTCGGCAGCAGCCAGCTGGAGTCCCTGCACGACGGCGTCCTGGCCGGCACCGACGACCGGCTGTTCTTCCGCAACACCCTGGACATGATCACCGGGGAGCAGAAGCGCGGCGGCGACGTCGTCACCACCATCGACGCCAAGGTCCAGAAGGCCGCGTACGAGGGCCTGGGCAACAAGAAGGGCGCCGTGGTCGCGCTCGACCCGCGCACCGGCGCCATCCTGGCCCTGGTCTCCACGCCGTCCTACGACCCCGGCACCTTCGCCGGCAGCGAGGGCGGCGACCAGAAGGCCTGGGCCGGCCTCCAGGCCGACCCGAACAAGCCGCTGCTCAACCGCGCGCTCCGGCAGACCTACCCGCCGGGCTCGACGTTCAAGCTGGTCACCGCCGCCGCCGCGTTCGAGAACGGCCTCTACAAGAACATCGACGACGTGACCGACACGCCGGAGCCGTACATCCTGCCGGGCACCAACTTCGAGCTGAAGAACGAGAGCCCGCACGAGGAGTGCGAGAACGCCACCCTCAAGTCGGGCATGGACCAGTCCTGCAACACCGTGTACGGCAAGATCGGCGCCGACCTCGGCAAGGACAAGATGCGGGAGCAGGCCGAGAAGTTCGGCTTCAACAAGACGGTCAACGTCCCGGTCCGGGCCGAGAACAGCGTCTTCCCCAGCAACTCCAGCAAGGACGGCACGGCCCTCGACTCGATCGGCCAGCACGACACCCGGGCCACCCCGCTGCAGGTCGCCATGGTCTCCGCAGCGATCGCCAACAACGGCGTCCTGATGGAGCCCTACCTGGTCGCCGAGGAGCGCTCGGCCACGCTGACCACCATCTCCAAGCACAGCGAGAAGCAGCTCGGCCAGCCGATCAGCCCGGCCACCGCGGCCAAGCTGCAGGAGATGATGGTCTCCGTCGTGGAGAGCCAGCGGGGCACCGGACGCAACGCCCGCATCCCCGGCCTGACCGTCGGCGGCAAGACCGGCACCGCCCAGCACGGCGAGAACAACGCCGGACTGCCGTACGCCTGGTTCACCTCGTTCGCCAAGGGCGCCGACGGCCGCACGGTCGCGGTGGCGGTCGTGGTCGAGGACGGCATGGAGAACCGCGACGGCATCAGCGGCGGCCGGCTCGCCGCCCCGATCGCCAAGCAGGTGATGCAGGCGGCGCTCGGGAAGTAGGTCGCCCGCGTCGCAAGTGCGGTGAATGTCACGATCGGCACCCCCGTCCCGATACCGGTCTGGTATCGGCCTGCGGCCGACTCCGAGCGCGAACGGTGCGACCGGTAGCGTATCCGCAAGCAGCGGGTGTGCCCGTTGTCCGCCCGCGGGCCTCGCGGGGCCCCGGCCGCAGAACCATCGCGGGCGGAGCGGCGTCACTCAGAGCGTGCGGGGACACCTACGTCACAACCTCACCGGCGGGTGAGGGAGAGGGTCGGAACTATGGAAGAGCCTCGTCGCCTAGGCGGCAGGTACGAGCTCGGCGGCGTCCTCGGACGCGGCGGCATGGCCGAGGTGTACCTCGCCCATGACACCCGGCTCGGCCGTTCCGTCGCAGTGAAGACGCTCCGGGCCGACATGGCCCGCGATCCGTCCTTCCAGGCCCGCTTCCGCCGCGAGGCGCAGTCGGCGGCCTCGCTGAACCACCCCGCGATCGTCGCCGTGTACGACACCGGCGAGGACTACATCGACGGCATCTCCATCCCGTACATCGTGATGGAGTACGTCGAGGGGTCCACCCTGCGCGAGCTGCTGCACTCCGGGCGGCGGCTGCTGCCCGAGCGCGCGCTGGAGATGACGATCGGCATCCTCCAGGCGCTGGAGTACTCGCACCGGGCGGGCATCGTCCACCGCGACATCAAGCCCGCCAACGTGATGCTGACCCGGCAGGGCAACGTCAAGGTCATGGACTTCGGCATCGCCCGCGCGATGGGCGACGCCGGCATGACGATGACGCAGACCTCGGCCGTCATCGGCACCGCCCAGTACCTCTCCCCGGAGCAGGCCAAGGGCGAGACCGTCGACGCCCGCTCCGACCTCTACTCCACCGGCTGCCTGCTCTACGAGCTGCTGACCGTCCGCCCGCCGTTCGTCGGCGACTCCCCGGTCGCGGTGGCGTACCAGCACGTCCGCGAGGAGGCCCAGCCGCCGTCGGTCTTCGACCCCGAGGTGCGCCCCGAGGTCGACGCGATCGTGCTCAAGGCCCTCGCCAAGGAGCGCGACTACCGCTACCAGAGCGCCGACGAGATGCGCGACGACATCGAGCGCTTCCTCGACGGCCTGCCGGTGGCCGCCGCCCAGCAGGCCGCGTACGGCATGGGCGCCGGCTACGGCTACGACCAGAACGGCTACCCGCAGCAGCACGACCCGTACGGCGCCACCAACGTGCTGCCGCAGCAGCCGGGCGGCGCCGGCGGGCCGACCACCGTCCTCCCGCAGGTGGGCGCGCAGCCCGGCTACGCCCAGCAGGGCGGCTACCAGGACGACGGCTACGGCCAGACCTACGGCGGCCAGGGCGGCGGTGGCGACGACGGCTACGGCCGCGCCGGCCGGCGCGGCGACCAGCCGCCGAAGAAGAGCAGCACCTCGTGGATCGTGCTCGGCGTCGCGGCCGTGCTGGTCCTGGTCGGCACCTTCTTCGTGGTCCAGGCGATGTTCAACAGCAACAGCGACAAGAGCGGCGGCGGGGCCAAGGTCACCGCGCCCAACCTGGTCGGCAAGACGCTGGCGGAGGCCAAGGCGGCCGTCCAGGCCGGCGGCGGCAAGCTGGTGGTGGCCGAGGGCGAGAAGATCGCCTGCCCGGACACCAACGTCAAGAAGGACCAGGTCTGCTCCCAGGACCCGCAGAACGGCAGCCCGGTCGCCGAGGCCGGGACCATCACCGTCCGGATCTCCTCGGGCCCGGCCAAGGCCAACATGCCGACCGTGACCGGCATGACCAAGGACGCCGCCATGAAGGCGCTCCAGGAGGCCGGCTTCACCAACGTGGGGCAGCCGGAGTACAAGGACGACGAAAGCGTTCCGCAGGAGCAGGTCCTCGCCCAGGACCCGGCGGCCGGCACCCCCGCCGACCCGCAGGCCAAGATCAAGCTGACCATCTCCCAGGGCAAGGCCAAGATCCAGGTCCCGGGCGTGGTCGGCAAGACCAAGGAGGAGGCGGAGGCCACCCTGCAGGGCCTGGGCTTCCAGGTCGACTCCTCCAAGACCACGGCGGCCACCGACCCGACCAAGGTGGGCACGGTCGCCTCGCAGTCCGTCCCGGCGAACAGCAAGGTCACCGCGAACACCAAGATCGTCCTGACGATCTACAAGGCGCAGGAGAAGCCGACCGTCCCGCCGCTGCAGAACGTACTCCTCAAGGACGCGAGCAAGCAGCTCAAGGACCTCAACCTGAACTACGCGGTGGTGCTCGGCCCGCAGGACCCGAACGCCGTGGTGATCAGCTCGATGCCCGGCGCCGGCACCACGATGGAGCCCGGTCAGACCGTCAACCTGATGACCAGGCCGGCCTCGAACGACAAGCCGGACTCGCCCTCCCCCACGCGGGGCGGCAACAACTGACGACAGGCCGAGGGGCCGTCCGCACACCGCGCGAGCGGGGCGGACGGCCCCTCGGCCGTTCCCGGGCGTTCCCCCGGCCGTTCCCGGCCTAGCGGCGCAGCTCCGGCGGCGGGGTGCGCTTCGCGTCCACGTCGTCGACCCGCACCAGGCTCCCCCAGACCGCCATCCGGTAGCGGGAGGTGTACACCGGGGTGCAGGTGGTCAGCGTGATGTAGCGCCCCGGCGCGGTGTACCCCGAGCCCTTGGGGACCGGCGCGACCACACCGGTGTCGTACTTGGAGGTCTCCGCCAGGGTGCTGTCGACCCGGTAGACGTACCACTTGTCCTTGGTCTCGACCACGATCGCGTCGCCCCGGCCGACCGCGTCCAGGTCGTGGAACTTGGCGCCGTGCCCGTCCCGGTGGGCGGCGAGCGCGAAGTTGCCGTTCGCCTCCCAGGGCATCGCCGAGCGGTACGGCTGCTCGTAGACCCCCGCGACGCCCTCGGCCAGGGTGCCGGGGTCGGTGCCCATCCGGATCAGCACCTGGTAGTCCCGGCCCATCGCCGGGACGTGCAGGAACCCGACCGCCTCGCCCGCCGCGTACGGCTTCACCGGCTCGCCGGACGGGGCCGGGACGCCCGGCGACGGGGGAGCGGCGGGCGCCGCGGCCGCCCAGGTCCCGCGCAGCGCGTCCGAGGCGCGGGCGGCCGAGCGGTCGGCCAGCACGTCGGTCCACCAGAGCGAGTACGCGACGAACAGGCCGAGCACCAGGCCGAGGGTGATCAGCAGCTCGCCGAAGACCCCCAGCGCGGCCAGCGCCCGCCCGCGGCGGCGCCGCACCGGCGCCGGCACCGGCGGGGGCGGGAACGCCTCCTCGGCCGGCTCGTCGGCCCGGTCCTCCGGCGTCCGGTTCACGTCCTGCCCCCTCCGTGGATCGCGGGTGTCACCCGGCCTTGAGCGCATCGGGTTTGCCCTGGCTGCGCGGCCGTTCCTCGATCATCTTGCCAAAGACGATCAACCGGTACTTGGAGCTGTACTCCGGGGTGCAGGTGGTCAGCGTGATGTAGCGCCCCGGGCCGCTGTACCCGGCGCCCTTCGGGACCGGCTGGATCACGCTGATGTTGGACGGCGGGGTCTCCGGGATGTTGCCGGTCACCTCGTAGGTGTAGTACGCGGTGGCGGTCTCCACGACGATCCGGTCGCCCTTGCCGAGCTGGTTGATCCGCCGGAACGGCTCGCCGTGGGTGTTGCGGTGCGCGGCGAGCGAGAAGTTGCCGGCCTTGTCCGCGGGCATGCCGGTACCGGAGTAGTGGCCGACCAGGCCGCGGTCGAGCACCTGGGACTTCGAGGTCCCCTCGGCGATCGGGAAGTTCTGGCCCAGCTTGGGCAGGTGGATGATCGCGAAGCCCTTGCCCGGCGCGAACGCCTCCGGCTTGGCCGGGTCCGGGTTCGGCTTCCCCGGCGCCGGCTGGGCCGCCGCCGCGTCGAACTCCTGCTCCAGCCGGTCCCTGGCCCCGTCGGCCACGCTGTTGGCCTGCACGTTGGTCCACCACAGCTGGTACGACACGAACAGCAGCATCACCACGCCGAGCGTGATGCACAGCTCGCCGACCGAGCGGGCGGCCACCACGAGGACCGACTCCTTGGGCCGCCCCCTCCCTCCGGCCTCCGCCCCGCGGCCGGCCCGGCGCCGGCCGGAGCCCGAACGCAGCCTGGTCCGGCCCTGGGCGGCCCGGCGCCGCTCGGCGCGCCCGCCGGTCGGCGGCGCGACGGTGTCCGCGGGCAGCTGCAGGATGCGCAGTTGCATCGTCTGGTCGGCCAGCCAGGGGTACTCGGGCAGCTCGTCGGGCCCGGCCGCGTCGTAGACGCCCCAGGTGTCGTCCGATCCGCCCACCGGGTGCGACCCGGCACCGTAGGGGGCCCGGCCGTGGCCCGCGGCCCCGTCGTACGGGTCCGCCGCGCCCGGCTGGTGGCGCCCCTCCGGGCGCACCGCGGTCACGCCGCTCAGCCCCGCCCGATCACCGGGGCGAGGCCGGCCGAGCGCCCCACCGCCTGTGCGTCGCCGCACTCGACGAGCCAGTTGGCGAGCATCCGGTGGCCGCCCTCGGTGAGCACCGACTCGGGGTGGAACTGCACGCCCTCGACCGCCAGCTCCCGGTGCCGCAGCCCCATGATCACGCCGCTCGCGGTGCGGGCGGTGACCACCAGCTCGTCCGGCACGGTGGCCGGCTCGACCGCGAGCGAGTGGTAGCGGGTCGCGATCAGCGGCGAGGGCAGGCCGGCGAACACGCCGCCGTCCTCGTGCTCGACCGGGGAGGTCTTGCCGTGCAGCAGTTCGGGCGCCCGGTCGACCACGGCGCCGTACGCGACCGCGATCGACTGCAGGCCGAGGCAGACGCCGAAGACCGGCAGCCCGATCCGCGCGCAGTGGTGGACCATCTCGATGCAGACCCCGGCCTCCTCGGGCGCACCCGGGCCGGGGGAGAGGAGCACCCCGTCGAAGCCGGTGTCGCCCGCGCGGCGCACCGCGTGCTCGACCGTCACCTCGTCGTTGCGCACCACCTCGCAGGTGGCACCGAGCTGGTAGAGGTACTGGACCAGGTTGAAGACGAAGCTGTCGTAGTTGTCGACGACCAGGATGCGGGGCGGGGTCATGCTCGGCTGTCTCCGGTGGGCTGCGGGAACTGGGTGGATGAGCAGGGCCGGGCGGTCAGCCGACGGCGCCTTCGCCGCCGCCGCCCTCACCGTCCACGGTGACGTCTCCGAAGGGGAGGAGCGGTTCCGCCCAGGGGAAGACGTAGGTGAACAGGAGGTAGACGATCCCCACCACGAGGAGCAGCGAGACGATGGCTCGGACCAGGGTGTTCCCCGGCAGGTGACGCCAGATCCAGCCGTACATGGTGCTCCCTCGAAGGTGAAAGGCTGGGGTCAAGAGTAGACCGGGTGACCGCGGCCCGAACGCCCCGCCGTCCGCTGTGCTACGCGCGCCGCGCGCCGGCCCCCGCCGCCGGCGGCCCGCCGTGCGGTCACTGCCCGTTGGCGGCCCGGAGGTCGGCCGTCCCGGTGTACCCGGGCAGCGCCAGGTCGCCGCTCTCCTGGACCTTCCAGCCGAGACCGTAGGCCTGGACGTACCCCAGGTAGTTGCGGATGGTCGGGTCGGCGTCGATCGAGGCCCGCAGCGCGCCGGTGCCGCCGACCGCCTTGACGACGTACGGCGGGGAGTAGACCCGGCCCTGGAGCAGCAGGGTGTTGCCGACGCAGCGGACGGCGCTGGTGGAGATCAGCCGCTGGTCCATCACCTGGACGCCCTCGGCGCCGCCCCGCCAGAGCGCGTTGACCACGGCCTGGATGTCCTGCTGGTGGATGACCAGGTCGTTGACGCCGGGCTCGGGCACCCCGGGGATGCGCGCGGTGGCGTTCGGCGGGGCGTCGTTGAGGGTGACGGTCAGCCCGGGCCCGGTCAGCGGCTGCAGCGCGGCGGCCTGCTGGAGGGTGCCGAGCCGGGCGGCCTCGTCCGGGCTCTGCCCCTGCTGCTCGGTGAGGTCCTGGGCGCGGGCCTGCAGATCGGCGAGCTGGGACTGCGACTGCTGGTTCTGCGAGCTGCGCTGGCGTATGACGTCGCTGAGGCTGAGCAGCGAGTCGTCGGTCCGCAGATCGGTGCCGCGGGCGGTCTGCGCGCTGATGTAGAAGAGCAGACCGGCGAGCGCGAAGACGGTGCAGGTCAGGGCACGGCCGACAATTCGGGTGCCGGACGGACGCGTGCGGGCCGACTGAGGGGGAATCGACAAATTAGGCACCGTACCCTTATCTCCTTCAGACCCGAAGAGCCACTACGCTAACGGACGCCGGTGGCATGTGCGGGCTCGGTCCACACAGGCTGCCACGCCCCGCCTCACCTCCGCTGGACCCCTGCGCGGTCTTACAGCGCATCGACAGGAGAGCTCCTCGTGCCGAAGTCTCGACTCCGCAAGAAGTCCGACTACACCCCGCCGACCGTGGCGACGGTGAAGATCAGCTCCGGGCGCAGCTGGGTCGCCCCGCTGATGCTGGCGCTGTTCCTGGTCGGGCTGGTGTGGATCGTCACCTACTACGTGACCAGCGGCAGCTGGCCGGTGGAGAGCTGGCGGAACTGGAACATCCTGGTGGGCTTCGGCTTCATCGCGGCGGGATTCGGCGTCTCCACCCAGTGGAAGTGACGCCCGGCCGCTGAAGGCCCGGGCGAATTCCCGAGCCGTCCCGGAGTGGGTTTCCGGGACGGCCCCGCGGCATGCCCGGCGGGGGTTGCGCGGGAATGCGGGCGGCCCGATATCCGGGCCGCACAGTCATACCGTCAGCTTGTCCACATGGTTATCCACACTGGGGAAAAGTGCCGCCATCCTGTGGATAACTTCTCCGTGGCACCCGGTGCACAGCCCGGCACTCCCCTGCTTCCGGAATTGAACCGCACAGCAGGACGCGCGTAGAACAGCCGTCCGGGGAGTGTCCGCCCAACCGCCTGTGCACAACCCGGCACCCGCTGTGGAAATCGGACGGCCCGAGCCCCGTCCGCCGGCCCGTCCACCCGCTCAGCCGCCGAAGCGGGCCATCCCCACCAGGACCGCCCCCAGCACCACCGCCAGCATCCCGGCCAGCGTCAGCGCCTGCACCGGGCCGCGGCGCTCGCGCGGCGCGTACATCAGCCCGATCGCCACCAGCGTCCCCGCGACCAGCCCGCCCAGGTGCGCCAGCCGGTCGATGCCGGGCACCGCGAAGGTGACGATCAGGTTGAACACCAGCAGGGCCACCACCGGGCCGAGCGGCGTCCTGGTCCGGCGGAACAGCACCCCGGTGGCACCGAAGAGTCCGAAGATCGCCCCGGACGCGCCCTGCGAGTTCATCAGGTCGCCGTTGACCAGGAAGGCCAGCGCGCTGCCGGCCAGCCCGGACACCAGGTAGAGCGCCAGGTAGCGGCTGCGGCCGAGCGCCCGCTCCAGGGACGGGCCGATCACCCAGAGCGCCAGCATGTTCATCACGATGTGCCAGACCGCGGTGTGCAGGAACACCGCCGAGACCAGCCGGTACCACTCGGACGGCCCGGCGGCGACGCCGTACGGGTACCCGGTGAACCGCGGGCTCGCGCTGAACAGCGACAGCTCGTCGGCGAGCGGCTTGCCGACGACGTACGCCGCCAGCAGGAAGACCGCCAGGTTGATGCCGATCAGGATCTTGGTGACCAGCGCGCCGTCGGCGCTCGGCTGGCCGCCGAATCGGGTGGTCGCCTTCCGCGCCTCGCGGTGCCCGCCGCTGACGCACTCCGGGCACTGGAAGCCCACCGAGGCGCTCACCATGCACTCCGGGCAGATCGGCCGGCCGCAGCGGGTGCAGCCGATCCCGGTCTCCTTCTCCGGGTGCCGGTAGCACCGCGCTAGCCCGGCCCCCTCGGGCCCAGGCGTCCGATCGGCCGGCGGCCTTGGCTCGTCCGGGAGCATCGGGTTCCCCTTCTCGCGCGTTCCGTCCATCATCCCACCACTCCCTTCCTACCCCGCCGCCGTCCGTCCGCCCCCCGCCGGGGGGCCGCGAACCCACCGCCGCCGCCGGGGACCGCGAACCCCGCCGCCCCGCGGCCGCCGGACGGCCCACCCCGACATGCCGCCGGACAAATCAGCATGCATGATCAGCATTCAGGTGGATATGTGCATAAAGGACGCCACCAGGAGGAGAGATCTCGTGACCCGTTTGGACTCAGCCCGAGACACCGCAGCCAACCTCGCGGACGGCGCGAAGCAGCGCCTGGGCCCCGCCCTGGACACGCTCGGACCGAAGGCCTCCCAGGCCGCTCACAGCGTCCGCGTCCAGTACGACAAGCACATCGCCCCTCAGCTCGGCCACGCCTTCGCCAGCCTGCCGCCGGAGGCCCAGCAGAACGCCCTGAAGGCCCTCCACCGCACCCAGGAGGCCGCCCTGGCCGCCAAGCTCTCGGCCAACCGCGCCGCGACCCAGGCCAGGACCACCGTGGGCCCGCGGGTGTCCCAGGCCGTCGACGACGCCCGGGCCGCCGTCCTCCCGGTCGCCCAGGAGGCCCAGACCCGCGGGGCCGCCGCCCTGACCGCCCTGCACGGCCACGTCACGGCCGCCGAGATCAGCGACCTCGCCGCCAAGAACCTCAAGAAGGAGCAGCACAACAGCTGGGCCACCGGCCTCGCCGTCGCGGGCGTGGTGGCGATCGGCAGCGGTGTCGTGGCCTGGCAGTGGTGGCGGCGCCAGAGCAACCCCGAGTGGCTGGTCGAGCCGCCGACCGGTGCAAACCCCGGCGACCCCGCCGACGGGGCGCAGCACCGCCGCTCCGGCTCCCACGCCGCCGGGTCCTCCACAGCGCCCGTCAACGGCTCCCCCACGGCCTCCTCGGGCCCCGCAGCGGACGATCTCCGGCCGGACGAGGGGGACGCCGCCCACGAGGCCGACGCGTCCGCCCCCAAGCCCGGCCCGCCGCCCGGCAAGCCCGGCTCCGACGGGGACGACCGCCCGAAGCCGCACGACCCCCGCAAGCCGCACTGAGCACCCGGCGCGCAAACGGCGATCGGCCGCCGACCCTGATCAGGGT
>NZ_JBSGXP010000081.1:0-38047 GCF_053610105.1 Kitasatospora sp. NPDC054939
GCCCGGCCGGGGCGGGGGCCCGACGCTTCCCGCGTGCCGGGGCCCGGGCGGGCCGCGGGGCCGGGGTCAGCGGACGGTGATCGGGAGGGTCTCGTAGCCGCGCAGGACCAGCCGGGAGCGGCGGGTGGCGAGGCCGGCCGGGGCCAGCCGGGGGAAGCGGTCGAGCAGCGCCGGGAGGGCGGTGACCGCCTCCAGCCGGGCGAGCTGGGCGCCGAGGCAGTAGTGGGCGCCGCCGCCGAAGGAGAGCGGGTGGCTGTCGGTGCGGCCCGGGTCGAACAGGCCGGGGCGCTCGTATCGGGCCGGGTCGCGGTTGGCGGCACCCAGCAGCACGATGACGAAGCTGCCCCGGGGGGCCTCCAGCCCCTCGACGGACAGGCCGTCGGTGAGCGCCAGCCGGGTGGTCACCTGGACCGGCGAGTCGAAGCGCAGGACCTCCTCGGTGAACTGCTCCGGACCGATCGCGCCGGTGCGCAGCCCCTCCATCGCCTCCGGGTGCCGGAAGAGTACGGAGAGGCCGTTGCCGAGCAGGTTGGTGGTGGTCTCGAAGCCGGCCACCAGCAGCAGGACGAGGTTGGCGAGCAGTTCCTCGGCGGAGAGCCGCTCGGGGTCGTCCGCCGCGATCCGGGCCAGGTCGGTGACCAGGTCGTCCTGCGGGCGGGCCAGCCGCTCGGCGGCCAGCTCGGTGAAGTACGCCGAGAGCTCGCCGGCGGCGGCGTCCGCCCCGGTCAGCTCGGAGTAGTCGGGGACGAACTCCAGGGCGTTGGTCAGGTCGCCCGCCAGCCCCTTGAAGCGGTAGCGGTCCTCGGCGGGCACGCCCAGCAGTTCACAGATCACGCCGACCGGCAGCCGGAACGCGAAGGCGTCCATGAAGTCGACCGGGGAGCCGTCGGCCCCCTGCTCGGCGAGTTCGTCCAGCAGCCCGTGGACGGCGGCCTCGACGGCGGGCCGCAGCGCGGCGACCCGGCGGGCGTTGAAGACCGAGGCGATCAGCGAGCGGACCCGGGCGTGGTCCGGCGCGTTGCGCTGCAGGATCGAGCGGCTGAGCAGCATCACCGAGGCGTGCTCCACCGGCTCGCCGCCGGCCGCCGCCACCATGTCGACGTCGACCAGGCCGAAGCCCGGGTTGCGCAGCACCCGGTTGGCGGCGGCGTGCCCGGAGACCAGCAGGGTGTCCGGTCCGCAGGGCGCGGCCGGGCCGAGTGCGTGCGCCCGCTCGTACAGCGGGTACGGGTCGAACCTGCCCTCCTCGGAGACCAGTCGGTCGATGATGGCGATTCCGTCCACGGTCGTGCTCCCCTCGTGGGCCGCCGGTGCGCCCGGTTCGTCAACCTCCGGTACGCATACAGTGGTTCCCGGGCGGGGCGGGTTCGTCCGGGGCGCGGGTGGCGGGTCGCTACCCTGGCGGTATGGAGATCTGGATCAATCCACGGTGCGGGAAGTGCCGGTCGGCGCTGGGTGACCTGACGGCGGCGGGCGTCGAGTACACCGTGCGGCGCTACCTGGAGGACCCGCCGACCGCCGCCGAGCTGGAGCAGGTGCTGGAGCGGCTGTCGCTGGAGCCCTGGGACATCACCCGGCTCGATGAGCAGCCGGCCAAGGACCTCGGCATGAAGCAGTGGACCAGGGAGCCGGGCGACCGGGCGCGCTGGATCGCGGCGATGGCCGAGCACCCGATCCTGATCCAGCGCCCGATCATCACCGCCGACGACGGCCACGCCGTGGTCGCCCGGACGCCCGAGGCCGTCCGGTCCGTCCTGCCGTAGGGCGGGTCCGACGGTTCCCGCCGCGCCGGTCCGCCCCGGGCCGTCGCGGCGGGCCGTCCGTTGTCGGTGCCGGCTGCCAGACTGCCGGGGTGACCACCACGACCACGTACATCGCCTTCCTGCGGGCCGTCAACGTCGGCGGCCGGACGGTGCGGATGGAGCGGCTGCGGGCGCTCTTCACCGAGCTGGGCCTGGACGGCGTGCGGACGTACATCCAGAGCGGGAACGTCTTCTTCAGCACCGCGGAGGGCGCCGGGGAGCCGCTCGGCGGGCCCGGGCGGGCCGCGCTGACCGCCCGCATCGAGCAGCACCTGGCGCAGGAGCTGGGCTTCCCGGTGCCGGTGATGCTGCGGACTCCGGCCGAGGTGGAGGCGCTGCTGGCGGCCGAGCCGTTCGCGGGGGTGGAGGCCGGGCCGGACGTCCGGCTGATGGTGGCCTTCCTCTCCGAGCCGCTGCCGGCCGGCTTCGGGCTGCCGCGGACCACCCCGAAGGGGGACGCCGAGATCCTCTCCGCCGACCCGGGCACCGCCTTCGTCGTGGTGCACCTGCGGGCCGGCCGGATGAACACCAATCCCGCCGACGTCTTCGGCCGCGACTACCCCGGGCAGGCCACGACCCGCTTCCTGCACACCACGGAGAAGATCCTGGCCGCCGCGAAGAAGGTCTGACCTCCTAGGCCCTGTCCGGCCGAGGAGGTCAGGGCCGAGGGGGCCGGCGGGAATCTGGACAGTCGTGCACGGGTGGACCGACAATCGGGCCATGACGTCACCAGAGATCCGGACACACGTGGTCCGGCCCTCCGAGGCCGAGCGGGACCAGGCGCTCGGGGTGCTCCGGGAGGGCGCGGGCAGCGGCCGGCTGTCGCACGACACCTTCCTCGGCCGACTGGACGTCGTGCTGCACACCGACAGCCGCGCCGAGTTGGACGAGGTGATGGCCGACCTGCCGAACGGCAACCGGCTGAGCCGGCTGGCGTTGCGCGCGGCGGGGCGGCTCTCGGCCTTCGGCGTCCGGCTGCGCCGGGCCTGGCGGGTGGAGCGGCTGCCGGGGCTCAGCCTGCCGCAGGCCGGCGGCACCGGGCTGCTGACGATCGGCCGGCTCCCGGGCTCGGGCCTGCGGCTGAACGACGCCTCGGTCTCCCGGGCCCACGCCGAGCTGCGCCTGGAGGACGGCAGTTGGGTGCTGTACGACCTCGGCTCGACCAACGGCACCCATGTGAACGGCTTCCGGGTGGCCGGCTCGACCCGGGTCCGGGCGGGCGACCAGGTCCGCTTCGGCAACCTGGAGTTCCGGCTCGCCTCGGGCTGAGCGCCGCGCCGCCGGCGGTCAGTGCGGGTACGCCCGGGGCGGCCGCAGGCCTGGCAGCGCGTCGCGGAATTCCTCCACGATGCTGCTGATCTGACGGGTCTGCACGGTGCGCTCGATCAGGTCGAGGTATCGGTGCTCGGCGGCCAGCGCCTCCACCGTGGCGCCGAAGTACAGCGTCATCAGCGGATTGACGAAGAGCTCGCTGTGCCGGGTCCGGTCGGTGAACCGGACGTCGCCGAACTCCCCGCGCAGTGCCGCCGCCACCGAGCCGTTGACGATGCTCGGGTGCTCCGGGAAGGCGGCCCGGGCGTGTTCGACGGCGTCCAGGTAGAGCGCGCCCTCCCGGCTGTCGCGGGGGATGGAGAACGCGCCGAGGTAGCCGCCGGCCCGCTCCAGGGCGGCCAGGTTCTCCAGCACCAGGGCGTGGTTGACGCCGTGGTGGGCGTCGATGCCGAACCCCAGGCAGGCGACCAGCCGTTCGGGCACATTGGTGAGGCCGGCGACGGCACCGAGGCTGGCCATGTCCTCCTCGGGGGTGCCGAGCCCGCTCTCGTCTCCGCGCATCAGGATGTCGGTGCCGCCGTCGACCAGCAGGATCGCGTCGATGCCCAGGTGGTCGACGAGCGTGCGGTACGCCTTGCGCAGCGGCCGGACGCCGACCGAGGCGAAGGCCCAGACGGTGTCGGGCATCCGGTGGGCGTGCAGCCAGCGGGCGAGGGTGCGTTCGGGGAAGTAGCCCTCGGGGGCATCGGTGTCGGGGCGGATCCGGGCCACGTCGGGGGCCAGCCAGACGTCCGTGGGCAGGCCGTAGAGGTGGCTGAAGGACAGGTTCGCCAGGTGGACGTCCTTGCCGGCCGCGCGGAGGGCGAGGGCGAGCGGGAGGCCCGCGTACACGTCGAAGCCGCCGCCGGCCCCGGCGATCAGGATCCGCTCGGCGGCCAGCAGGCGGGTGACGAGCGGCGGTTGGAGGAGTGAGGTCACCGGGCGGACGGTAGCACCGGGCCCGCGGACCGGAAGCCGCCCCGGGGCCGGGCGGCGGCGGGGCGGTCCGCGCCGGGTCAGTCCGCGGCGGGGGCGAGGACGGCGGCCACCCCGGCGACCACCACGGCGAGGCCGCGCTCGAAGCGGTGCTCGAAGTCGTCGAAGAGCTGCTCGCCCGCGGCGGCGGCGAGGGCGTGCTCGGGGGCGATGGCGGCGGCGCGTTCGCCGGGGTCGTAGCCGGGGGCGCGTTCGCCGGGGAGCGGCTGGACGGCCTGCTCCTCGATGACGAAGCCGACGGTGTACGCGTACGCGGTGGTGAACGCCTGGACGGCGTCGCCGAGTCGGAAGCCGGCGTCGGTGAAGGCGGACAGCATGCGGTGCTGTCGTGCGGTGTGGCCCTGGTCGGTGAGGCGGGTGCCGCTGAAGACCTTGGCGCCGTCGCGGTACCGGAGCAGGCCGGCGCGCAGGGTGCGGCAGGTGGCGGTGAGCGCCTGCCGCCAGTCGGCGGGCGCGGGCTCCGGGCCGTCGGTCATCCGGCGGAGCATCTCGGTGGCCAGTTCGTCGAGCAGCGCCTGCTTGTTGGCGAAGTGCCAGTACAGCGCGGGTGCCTTGACGTCGAGTTCGGCGGCGATGCGGCGCAGGGTGAGCCCGTCGAGGCCGGTTTCGTCGAGCAGCCGCAGGGCGGTGTCGACGACCTGGGCGCGGTCCAGCTTGGGCGGTGCCATGGGCGGGCCTCCGGGGCGGTTCCGATGTGGTGGGTGGCCGCGGGCGGCCGCCATTGACAATTTAACACCGTTAAGCCCATGCTCGTGGAGCAGCCACTTAACAGCGTTAAGGAGATGGTGACCATGCAGCACGCCCCGCGGCACCGGACGGACGTCCTGATCGTCGGAGCCGGGCCGACCGGCCTCACGCTCGCCTGCGACCTCGCCCGCCGCGGGGTCAACGCCCTGCTGGTCGAGGCCGCCCCCACGCTCTTCCCCGGTTCGCGCGGCAAGGGGCTCCAGCCGCGCACCCTGGAGGTCCTGGACGACCTCGGGCTGGTCGACGCCGTCCTGGCGGCCGGCGCGCCGTACCCGCGGATGGTCGGCTGGGAGGGCGGCGAGCGGCAGGGCGAGTGGGACCTCTTCGAGCGGGCCGAGCCCGATCCGACCGTCCCGTACCCGGACGTCCGGATGGTCCCGCAGTGGCGCACCCAGGAGCTGCTGCACGAGCGGCTGGCGGAGCTCGGCGGCCGGGTCGCGTTCGGCACCGCCCTCGACGCGCTGACCCAGCGCCCGGACTGCGTCGAGGCCGCGCTGACCGGCCCGGACGGCGCGGCCCACACGGTCGTCGCGCGCTACCTGGTGGCGGCCGACGGCGGGCGCTCCACCGTCCGGCGGGCGCTGGGCGTCCCGATGGCCGGCGAGCAGGTCGACCCCCGGCCGGCCCTGGTCGCCGACGTCCGGGTGGACGGGCTGGACCGGGGGAACTGGCACGTCTGGCCGAAGGCGCCCGGCGGGATGCTGCTGCTCTGCCCGCTGCCCGGCACCGCCGACTTCCAGCTGTTCGCCCGGTTCGACGACGGCGACGCGCCGGACACCTCGGCAGAGGGCGTCCGCCGGACCGTCGCCGAGCGCACCCACCTGGCCGCGGACGCCGTCCGGGAGGTCCGCTGGGCCTCCGACTTCCGGCCCCGCGCGGCGCTGGCCGACCGCTTCCGGGTCGGCCGGGTCTTCCTCGCCGGGGACGCCGCGCACATCCACTCCCCCGCCGGCGGCCAGGGCCTCAACACCAGCGTCCAGGACGCGTACAACCTGGGCTGGAAGCTCGGGCAGGTGCTGCGGCACGGCGCCGACGACGCCCTGCTGGACAGCTACGAGGCCGAGCGGCTGCCGATCGCCGCCGACGTGCTGGAGCTCTCCACCGCCCTGCACCGGGCGGGCGGGGTGCGGGCGGGCACGCTGCGCCGGGGGCCGCGCACCGAGCAGCTGGGCCTCGGCTACGAGGACGGGCCGCTCACCGTGGAGGCGCGCGGGGGGCTGGCGCAGGAGGCGCTGCGGGCGGGCGAGCGGGCCCCGGACGCCCCGCTGGACGGCGCCGGCGGCGGGCCCGCCCGGCTGTTCGACCTCTTCCGGGGGCCGCACGTGACCGTGCTCGCCGTCGGGTGCGCGCTGCCGGACGGGCCCGGCGGGCGGCTGCCCGCGGGGGTGCGCAGCCACCGGGTGGACGGCGGGGTCGCGGAGCGGGCGTACGGGCGCGGGCTGTTCGTGGTCCGGCCGGACGGCTACCTGGGGCTGGCCACGTACGAGCCGGCCGACCTGCTCCCGTACCTGGCGCGGCTCGGCGTCCGCTGAGCAGCACGGACAAGGGCCCCGGGCGGGCCTGCCACGCGCGTAGATCGAGGGCCTGCGAAGGCCGCGCGGCGCACCCGGCCGACCGCCGGGCCGCCGCTCACTCGGCCGTGCGGTCCGCCGAACCCTCGGCGGGGCCCCAGAGCGGGGCGGTGCACCGCTGGTAGGTGGCCTGCCAGTGCGGCCAGTGCCGGGCCACGCTGTCGTCGCACTCCGCGATCAGCCGCTCGACCTGCGACGGCTCGACGCCGTCCAGCAGCCAGGCCACCGCGTCGGCGGTGCCCGGGCCCTCGGCGGAGCGCAGCAGGTCCAGCAGCTCGGGCAGGCCGCCGACCCGGGAGGTCTCGGTGAAGACCAGCTCCATCCGCGGCAGCAGCTGGCGCTCCTCGATCCGCAGGTGCGTCTCCAGCCGGGCGGCGAGGTCCTCGACCGCGTACGCGACCGGCCAGGCGCTGCCCGCGTCCCGGCTGGCGATCCGGACCAGGGTGGTGACCCGGGTGAAGGAGTGGTCGAGGTTGTGGTGGTCGGCCTCCAGCCAGTTGAGCAGCAGGCGCAGCTCCGGGGCGAAGCGGCGCAGGATCGGCCAGAGCCGGGTGTCCTGCTGCTCGTGGTGGCAGGTCAGCATGGCGGTGACGAAGTCCCAGTGCCGCAGCAGCGCCGCGCCCTGCTCGTCGTCGCCGGGCTGCAGCAGGCGCAGGGCGTTGGGCAGCCGGGCGAGGTCGCGGCGCAGCGCCGAGTGCACCAGCCGCAGGCCCGCGAAGCGCAGGGTCTGCGGCTCCTCCTCGGTCGCGGTGCGCGCGGTCGGCACGGCGGCCGGCTCGGCGGGCACGGTGGGGTTCGCAACGGGCAGCAGATGGCTCGGCATGACGCTCTCGACGCTCTCTTCGGGCTGAGGGGAGACTGGGCGTCCAGGGTTCTGGTTCACCAGGCCCCGGGCGGCCGGAGTCCGGCGCCACCAGGGTGCGAGGAGTGCATCAGGGTCGAATCAATGTCCGATTGACGTGCAGGTCAGCGGCGTGCGGGGCCCTGCCGGGGGCCCCGCGCTCAGTCGGCCTCGGGGGCCGCCAGGTTCTTGCTGAACCACTCCAGGGCGTCCGGGATGACCTTCTTGAAGTCCGAGGTGAGGTGCTTGCCCCCGGGCTGCTCGTAGTACTCCACGGAGAGCGGCGGCGCGGCCTTGGCGATCCACGCCTTGACCAGCCGGACCTCGTACGCGTCGGCGCCGCCCGCGGTGGCGAGGATCTTCACGTCGGCCTTGCCCTGGGCGACCATGACGTCCGGGCTGTTGGCCAGCCGCTCGGTCTCGTGGCCCTTCCAGAGCGGGGAGTCCGGGTTGAAGTAGCCGTCGATCGGGACGGCGGCCTTGAACTTGTCGGGGTGCTGCAGGGCCAGCTTGGCGCTGCAGAACGCCCCGGTGGAGGCGCCCATCAGGCCCCAGCCGTCGCGGCCCTTGACGGTGCGGAAGTTGGCGCGGACGAAGTCGGGGATGTCCTCGGCCATCCAGGTGCCCATCTTCGGCTGGCCGGGGATGTCGGCGCACTCCAGGGCCCGGGACTCCTTGGAGTCGAGGTTCTGCACCGGCATGATCATGATGAAGGGGTGCGCCTTGCCGGCCTTCGACAGCTCGGCGTTGACCTCCTGGATGGGCAGCTGGTTGTCCGTCCAGGTGTTGTAGCCGGCGCTCTGGCCGCCCGCGTAGAGGGTCAGCACCGGGAAGCCGGTCCGGGCGTACTTGGGGTCGTTGTACTCGGGCGGCAGCCAGACCCAGACCTTGCCGGAGACGCCGGACTTGGGGCCGGTGAGCGTGGTGACCATGATCTGGCCGGCGGCGGTGTCGCGCGCCTTGGTGAGGGTGGCCTGCGGTCCGGTCGGCATCAGCACCCGGGGCGGCTTCGGCGGGGCGGTGGTCGTCGGCGCCGCGGCGGTCGGGCTCCCGGTGGCCGGGGCCGCGGAGGCGCTCCCGGTGCCCGCCTTCGCCGCGTCGGCGCTGCCGTCCGCACTGCCGCAGGCCGCCAGTGCGGCGGCCAGGGTGAACGCGGCGGCGCCGGTGAGGACGGCGCGGGTACGGCTGGACTGCGGCTGCACGGTGAGATTCTCCGACCGGTGTCACGCCCGCTCCGTCGGGAGCCGGGCGGTGGCCCCCGGGTGGGGCCGAGACGGACCGGGGCGCGGCTCGTCGCGCGGTCCCCGTTGGCGGCGCCTCCGCCGGGGGGGGTGGCGCGCCGTCCTGCGATCTTATGACGTGGACCGGGGCGGGCCGGTTGCGCCCCGGCCTGCGGGTTTGCCCGCTTCGCACCCGTTCGGTCCAATGCCCGGCCGTGGGGGGGGGGGGGGGCCCCCCCCGCCCCCCCCCCCGACCGCGTTGAAAGTCGTGCGGGCACCGTGTCCGTACGCCCGCTGCGGTACCTGGTACGGCCGCAGTCGGAGATTCGAGGAGTAATTCCATGCCGCGTCCCACCAAGGGTGCCCGCCTCGGCGGCGGCCCGCACCACGAGCCGCTGCTGCTCGCCGGTCTGTGCCGGGAGCTGTTCCAGTACGGCCGCATCACCACGACCGAGGCCAAGGCCCGTCGGATGCGCCCGCTGGCGGAGAAGCTGATCACCAAGGCGAAGAAGGGCGACATCCACAACCGTCGCCTGGTGCGCAAGACCATCACCGACATCTCGGTGCTGCACACCCTCTTCACCGAGATCGCGCCGCGCTACGAGAACCGCCCGGGTGGCTACACCCGTATCACCAAGATCATGCCCCGTCGTGGCGACAACGCCCCGATGGCCGTGATCGAGCTGGTCGAGGCGCTGACCGTCGCGCAGAACGCCGTCGGCGAGGCCGAGGCCGCCACCAAGCGTGCCGTCAAGGAGGCCGACGCCAAGGCCGAGGCCGCCGCGGAGACCAAGGCCGACGAGGCCGAGGCCGCCGAGCAGGCCTGACACCTTCCGGTGTTGCGGGCCCGCTTCCCCATCCGTGGGGGAGCGGGCCCGTTCCCGTACCCCGAGGAGAAGAAGTGGCAACCGACTGCGCCGAGCAGCCCCCGGTCAAGGACGGCCCGGCCGACGGGTACGTCCGGATCCGGCTGGACCTCGCCTACCACGGCGCCGAGTTCTCCGGCTGGGCCCGCCAGCGGGGCCGCCGGACGGTCCAGGAGGAGATCGAGAGCGCCCTCCAGGTGGTCACCCGCAGCGCGGAGCACTTCCCGCTGACCGTGGCCGGCCGCACCGACGCCGGGGTGCACGCCCGCGGCCAGGTCGCCCACGTCGACCTGCCGCGGGAGCTGTGGGCCGGGCACGGCGAGAAGCTGCTGCGCCGGCTGGCCGGACGGCTCCCCGCCGACGTGCGGATCTACCGCGTCGCCGAGGCCCCGGCCGGGTTCGACGCCCGCTTCTCCGCGATCTGGCGCCGGTACGCCTACCGGGTCGCCGACCACCCCGGCGGGGTGGACCCGCTGCTGCGCGGGCACGTCCTCTGGCACGACCGGCCGCTGGACGTCGAGCGGATGAACGAGGCCGCGAAGCTGCTGCTCGGCGAGCACGACTTCGCCGCGTACTGCAAGAAGCGCGAGGGCGCCACCACCATCCGCACCCTGCTGGAGCTGCACTGGGAGCGGGTCCCGGTGGACGCGTACGCCGCCCAGGAGGGCTCGCTCGCGGTCGCCACCGTCCGTGCCGACGCCTTCTGCCACAACATGGTGCGCGCCCTGGTCGGCGCGATGCTGCTGGTCGGCGACGGCCACCGCCCGGTGGAGTTCCCGGGCGAGGTGCTGGCCGGCGGGGTCCGCAACTCCGCCGTCAACGTGATCCGGCCGTACGGGCTGACCCTGGAGGAGGTCGGCTACCCGGCCGACGAACTGCTGGCCGAGCGCAACCGGGCCGCCCGGCGGATGCGCACCCTGCCGGGGCAGCCGTAATCCGTTTGGGCCCTGGGCGGGTCCCTTGGGACAATCGCCCGCATGGGACACGTCGAGATTTCGCACCTTGAGTACTACCTGCCGGACGGGCGGGTGCTGTTCGACGACGCGTCCTTCCGGGTCGGCGAGGGCACCGCGGTCGCCCTGGTGGGCGCCAACGGCGCCGGCAAGACCACCCTGCTGCGCATGATCGCGGGCGACATCCAGCCGCACGGCGGCTCGGTGACCATCAGCGGCGGCCTCGGCGTGATGCGCCAGTTCGTCGGCACCACCGGCCGCGAGGACCGGAAGGACACGCCGGGCGCGCTGCCCGCCGACGCCTCCGTACGGGACCTGCTGGTCTCGGTGGCGCCCGAGCGGATCGCCCGGGCCGCCCGCGCGGTCGACGCCGCCGAGCTGGCGATGATCGCCCAGGACGACGAGAAGACGCAGATGGCGTACGCCCAGGCGCTCTCCGACTGGGCGGACGTCGGCGGCTACGACTACGAGACCGACTGGGACGTCTGCACCACGGCCGCGCTCGGCATGCCCTTCGACCGGGCCCAGTGGCGCGGGCTGAACACCCTCTCCGGCGGCGAGCAGAAGCGGCTCGTGCTGGAGGCGCTGCTGCGCGGCCCCGAGGAGGTGCTGCTGCTGGACGAGCCGGACAACTACCTGGACGTCCCCGGCAAGCGCTGGCTGGAGGAGGCGATCAAGGCCACCTCCAAGACCGTGCTGTTCATCTCGCACGACCGGGAGCTGCTCTCCCGGACGGCCGAGAAGATCATCAGCGTCGAGTCCGGTGCGGCCGGCAGCAGCGTCTGGGTGCACGGCGGCGGCTTCGACTCCTTCCACGACGCCCGCAAGGACCGCTTCGCGCGCTTCGAGGAGCTCGGCCGGCGCTGGGACGAGGAGCACGCCAAGCTGAAGAAGCTGGTCGTCACCCTGCGCCAGGCCGCCTCGGTCAGCCACGCCCTGGCCACCCGCTACGCGGCCGCGCAGACCCGGCTGAAGAAGTTCGAGGAGGCCGGCCGCCCGGAGGAGCCCCCGCGCGAGCAGAACATCACCATGCGCCTCAAGGGCGGCCGCACGGGCGTGCGCTCCTTCACCATGGAGCAGCTGGAGCTCAGCGGCCTGATGAAGCCCTTCGACCTGGAGGTGTTCTACGGCGAGCGGGTCGCGGTGCTCGGCTCGAACGGCTCGGGCAAGTCGCACTTCCTGCGGCTGCTGGCCGGCGACGACTCGGTCGCGCACACCGGCTCCTGGAAGCTCGGCGCCCGGGTGGTGCCCGGCCACTTCCGGCAGACCCACGCCCATCCGGAGCTGTTCGGGCGCACGGTGCGCTCGATCGTCGAGGAGGAGCACGCGCTCAGCCGCGGCGCGGCGATGGGCGCCCTGCGGCGCTACGAGCTGGACCGCCAGGAGGAGCAGAAGTTCGAGTCGCTCTCCGGCGGCCAGCAGGCCCGGCTGATGATCCTCAAGCTCGAACTCGACGGCGTGACGGCGCTGCTGCTCGACGAGCCGACCGACAACCTGGACCTGGAGAGCGCCGAGGCGCTGCAGGCCGGGCTGGAGGCCTTCGACGGCACGGTGCTCTGCGTGACGCACGACCGCTGGTTCGCCCGGAGCTTCGACCGCTTCCTGGTCTTCGGCTCCGACGGGCGGGTGTACGAGGCCCCCGAGCCGGTCTGGGACGTGACCCGGGTGGAGCGCGAGCGCTGAGGGATTTTGACCCCTCCCCGTGCGCCCGGTAACCTGGGCGCTTGATGTGCGTATTGGCTCGCTCTATCTCACGTGAGAGGTCGGTACGCCGGAGACATCAGGTCGATGACCAGCGGTCCGCCTTGAATTGCGTCCAAGGCCGACCAGGCTGATCCGCTCGTCCGGTGCTCCTGTCAGGACTCACTCACTGAAAAGCGAAGGCTACGACCGTGCGTACGTACAGCCCCAAGCCCGGCGACGTCCAGCGTCAGTGGCACGTCATCGACGCGACCGACGTCGTGCTCGGCCGCCTGGCCTCCCAGGCCGCCAACCTCCTCCGGGGCAAGCACAAGGCGATCTACGCGCCGCACGTTGACACTGGTGACTTCGTCATCATCATCAACGCCGACAAGGTGCACCTCTCGGGTAACAAGAAGACCCAGAAGATGGCCTACCGCCACAGCGGCTTCCCGGGCGGTCTCCGCTCGGTCCGCTACGACGACCTCCTGGCGAACAACCCGGAGAAGGCCGTCGAGAAGGCCATCAAGGGCATGATCCCCAAGAACAGCCTGGGCCGTCAGATGCTCTCGAAGCTGAAGGTCTACTCGGGCGACCAGCACCCGCACGCTGCCCAGCAGCCGGTGCCGTTCGAGATCACCCAGGTCGCGCAGTAATTCGGCCACCAAGCCCCCCAACACTGAAAAGAGCTGAGGAACACCGTGGCCGAGACCACTGAAACCCTTGAGGTCGACTTCGACGAGGCCGTCGAGGGCGAGTACACCTCCGAGGAGAGCTACACCTCCGAGTCGCTGGCCGGCCGCTTCGGCGAGGCCGTCCCCGGCGCCGGCCTGGGCCGTCGCAAGGAGGCGATCGCCCGCGTGCGCATCGTCCCCGGCACCGGCCAGTGGAAGATCAACGGTCGCACCCTGGAGAACTACTTCCCCAACAAGGTGCACCAGCAGACCGTCAACGAGCCCTTCAAGCTGCTGGAGCTCGACGGCCGCTACGACGTCGTCGCCCGCATCAGCGGTGGCGGCGTGTCCGGCCAGGCCTACGCGCTGCGCCTCGGCGTCGCCCGTGCCCTGAACGAGGCCGACGTGGACAACAACCGCGGCGCCCTCAAGAAGGCCGGCTTCCTGACCCGTGACGCCCGCGCCGTCGAGCGCAAGAAGGCCGGTCTCAAGAAGGCCCGCAAGGCGCCGCAGTACAGCAAGCGCTAATTGCGCCCCAGGGGTGCGTACCGCCCTGGTGGTGCACACCCCTGGATGCGCTCCCACGCCCCGGAGTACCCCGTGTACTCCGGGGCGTCGTGCTCCCCGGCCGTTGTGCGGTGGCCGGGGATCGATCAGATTTTCTGCCCAGCAGCGGCGATGGAGGACGGGACAGTGGGACGACTCTTCGGTACGGACGGCGTACGGGGTGTGGCCAACGAAGGGCTGACGGCGGAGCTGGCGCTCGGCCTGTCGGTGGCCGCGGCGCACGTGCTCGGCGAGGCGGGGGCCGTCGACGGCCACCGCCCGGTCGCCGTCGTCGGACGCGACCCGCGAGCCTCCGGCGAGTTCCTGGAGGCGGCGGTCATCGCCGGTCTGGCGAGCGCCGGCGTCGACGTCCTGCGGGTCGGCGTGCTGCCCACCCCGGCGGTGGCGTACCTCACCGGCGCGCTGGGCGCCGACTTCGGCGTGATGCTCTCCGCGAGCCACAACGCCATGCCGGACAACGGCATCAAGTTCCTCGCCCGCGGCGGCCACAAGCTGGACGACCGGATCGAGGACGCCGTCGAGGCCCACTACCGCAAGCACGCCCTGGGCGGCGAGCCGTGGAACCGCCCCACCGGCGGCGCGGTCGGCCGGGTCCGCGAGTACACCGAGGGCTTCGACCGGTACGTCGCCCACCTGATCGGCGTGCTGCCCAACCGCCTGGACGGCATCCGGGTGGTCATCGACGGTGCCCACGGCGCCGCCGCCTACGTCGCCCCCGAGGCCTTCGCCCGGGCCGGCGCCGAGGTCGTCCACGTCCTGGGGACGGAGCCCACCGGCCTCAACATCAACGACGGCGTCGGCTCCACCCACCTGGACAAGCTGCGCACCGCGATGAAGGAGCACCGGGCCGACCTCGGCATCGCGCTCGACGGCGACGCCGACCGCTGCCTGGCCGCCGACGCGGAGGGCAACGAGGTCGACGGCGACCAGATCATCGCCATCCTGGCCGTCGCCATGAAGGAGGCCGGCACCCTGCGGGGCAACACCGCGGTCGCCACCGTGATGTCCAACCTGGGCTTCAAGCTGGCGATGCAGCGCGAGGGCATCGACCTGGCCGAGACGGCGGTCGGCGACCGCTACGTGCTGGAGGCGATGAAGGAGCACGGCTTCGCGCTCGGCGGCGAGCAGTCCGGCCACGTCATCCTGCTGGACCACGCCACCACCGGCGACGGCACCCTCACCGGCCTGATGCTCGGCGCCCGCCTGGCCGCCACCAAGCAGCCGCTGGCCGACCTGGCCGCCGTGATGACCCGGCTGCCGCAGCTGCTGATCAACGTCAAGGGCGTCGACAAGAGCCGGGTGAACACCAGCGCCGAGCTGGCCGCGGCCGTCGCCGAGGCCGAGGCCGAGCTGGGCTCCACCGGCCGCGTGCTGCTGCGCCCGTCGGGCACCGAGCCGCTGGTGCGCGTGATGGTCGAGGCCGCCGACCAGGTGCAGGCCAAGGCGGTCGCGGAGCGGCTGGCCGAGGCCGTCCGGACGCACCTGGGCTGACCCGCCGTGACACCGGGGCCCCCGCCGTCGTGTTCGGCGGGGGCCCGGTGCCGGTCAGAGCTTGCGCAGCAGCGCCCGGCGCACCTTGTGGTCCGAGCCCTTCTGCAGGATCAGGGTGGCCCGGCCGCGGGTGGGCAGCACGTTCTCCAGCAGGTTGGGCTTGTTGATGGTGCGCCAGACCTGACGGCCGTACTCCATCGCCTCCTCCTCCGGGACTTCGGTGAAGCGCTGGAAGTAGGAGTTCGGGTCCTGGAAGGCGGTCTGCCGCAGCTTGCGGAAGCGGTCCAGGTACCAGTTCTCGATGTCGTCCGTGCGGGCGTCCACGTAGATCGAGAAGTCGAAGTAGTCCGCCACCGCGAGCCGGGTGCGGCCGTCGGTGCCGGGCAGGGCCGGCTGGAGGACGTTCAGGCCCTCGACGATCAGGATGTCCGGCCGCTCCACGGTGAGTCGCTCGCCCTGCACGATGTCGTACACCAGGTGCGAGTACACCGGCGCGGTGACCCGCTCCTTGCCGGCCTTCACGTCCGCGACGAAGCGCATCAGCGCCCGGCGGTCGTACGACTCGGGGAAGCCCTTGCGGGCCATCAGGCCGCGCCGGCGCAGCTCCGCGTTGGGCAGCAGGAAGCCGTCGGTGGTGACCAGCTCGACCCGGGGGTGCTCGGGCCAGCGGGCCAGCAGCGCCTGCAGCAGGCGGGCCGTGGTCGACTTGCCGACCGCGACCGAGCCGGCCACCCCGATGATGAACGGGGTGCGGGTGCGCTCGGTGTCCGGTGTGTCCAGGAACGTGCCCAGGGCGCCGCGCAGTTCGTGCGTCGCATGGATGTAGAGGTTCAGCAGCCGGGACAGCGGCAGGTAGACGTCGCGGACCTCGTCGAGGTCGAGGGCCGTGCCGAGCCCGCGCAGCCGCTCCACCTCCTCGGCGGTCAGCGGCAGCGGCGTACGCTCGCGCAGCGCGCTCCACTCGGCCCGGCTCAGGTCCACGTACGGGGACGGCGAGGGGCCGGGCGTGGCGGCGCCCCGCGTACAGAGTTCGGTCAGCACATGCTCCATTGTGGGCCGTGGCGGCGTTCACGGTGGCTGTGGTGTCGGTCACCCGTCGGCGCCACCCGCGGGTCGCGAGCGGGCGCAGGGGGCCCCCGGCCCGCCCTTATGCTGGCACGCATGTGCGGAATCGTTGGATACGTGGGCGCCCAGCCCGCGCTTGATGTAGTAATCGCAGGTCTGCAGCGACTTGAGTACCGGGGCTACGACTCGGCCGGTGTCGCGGTGCAGACCCAGGGCTCCGAAGGGCAGTGGAGCCTCGTCACCGACAAGCGGGCTGGCAAGCTCGCCAACCTGGAGAAGTCGCTCGCCGAGTCCCCCCTGCCCGGCGGCACCACCGGCATCGGCCACACCCGCTGGGCCACCCACGGCGGCCCGACGGACGCCAACGCCCACCCCCACCTGGACGACTCCGCCCGGGTGGCGGTCGTCCACAACGGCATCATCGAGAACTTCGCCCAGCTGCGGGCCGAGATCGCCGAGCGCGGCCACACCCTCCGCTCGGAGACCGACACCGAGGTCGTCGCGCACCTGCTGGGCGAGGTCTTCGAGGGCGACCTCGCGGAGGCCATGCGGATCGTCTGCCGCCGGCTGGAGGGCGCCTTCACCCTCGTCGCCGTGCACGCCGACGCCCCCGACGTCGTGGTCGGCGCCCGCCGCAACTCGCCGCTGGTCGTCGGCCGCGGCGAGGGCGAGAACTTCCTCGCCTCGGACGTCGCCGCCTTCATCGCGCACACCCGCGAGGCGATCGAGCTGGGCCAGGACCAGGTCGTCGAGCTGCGCCGCGAGGGCGTCACCGTCACGAACTTCGACGGCACCCCCGCGGACGTCCGCGAGTACCACGTCGACTGGGACGCCTCGGCCGCCGAGAAGGGCGGCTACGACTACTTCATGCTCAAGGAGATCGCCGAGCAGCCGAAGGCCGTCGCCGACACCCTCCTCGGCCGGATCGGCACCGACGGCCGGCTCACCCTCGACGAGCTGCGCATCTCCGACGCCGACCTGCGCTCGGTCGACAAGGTCGTCATCGTCGCCTGCGGCACCGCCTTCCACGCGGGCATGATCGCCAAGTACGCCATCGAGCACTGGACCCGCATCCCCTGCGAGGTCGAGGTCGCCTCGGAGTTCCGCTACCGCGACCCGATCCTGGACGCGGGCACCCTGGTCATCGCGATCTCGCAGTCCGGCGAGACCATGGACACCCTGATGGCCCTGCGGCACGCCCGCGAGCAGGGCGCCAAGGTGCTGGCGATCTGCAACACCAACGGCTCCACCATCCCGCGCGAGTCGGACGCCGTGCTGTACACGCACGCCGGCCCCGAGGTCGCGGTCGCCTCGACCAAGGCGTTCCTCACCCAGCTGGTCGCCTGCTACCTGGTCGCCCTCTACCTGGGCCAGGTCCGCGGCACCAAGTGGGGCGACGAGATCCACGCGGTCATCAAGGAGCTCGGCGACGCCCCCAAGCAGGTCGAGCAGGTGCTGGAGACCATGGAGCCGGTGCGCGAGCTGGCCCGCTCCCTGGCGGACGCCCGCTCGGTGCTGTTCCTCGGCCGCCACGTGGGCTTCCCGGTCGCCCTGGAGGGCGCGCTGAAGCTCAAGGAGCTCGCCTACATGCACGCCGAGGGCTTCGCGGCCGGCGAGCTGAAGCACGGCCCGATCGCGCTGATCGAGGACGGGCTGCCGGTCGTCGTGGTCGTGCCCTCGCCGCGCGGCCGCTCGATCCTGCACGACAAGATCGTCTCCAACATCCAGGAGATCCGGGCCCGCGGCGCCCGCACGATCGTCATCGCGGAGGAGGGCGACGAGGCCGTCGTGCCGTACGCCGACCACCTGATCCGCATCCCGGTCACCCCGACCCTGCTGCAGCCGCTGGTCTCCACCGTGCCGCTCCAGGTGTTCGCCTGCGAGCTGGCCACGGCCAAGGGCCACGAGGTCGACCAGCCGCGCAACCTGGCGAAGTCGGTCACGGTCGAGTAGTCCGACCGGTGCCGGCCCGGCGCCCCTGCGGTGGCTGCGTCCTACCGCAGGGGCGCCGTGTCGAGCGTGAACGAGAACGGCGCCGGGAGGTCGATCGGCTTGCCGATGATCGCGGCCGACGCGGCGGGCGGCACCCGCGGCCGTGCGGTGCGGGGGGCGTAGCGTCGGGGGTGGCCGTCGCCGAACGCGAGGAAGGTGCCCCCATGCGCAGTGCCCACCGGGTCGAAGAGGTCCGGGCCGCCGAGGCCGAGCTGATGGCCCGACTGCCCGACGGCACGCTGATGCAGCGGGCCGCCACCGGGCTCGCCGCCACCTGCGCCCGGCTGCTGACGGGCCGTGCGGGCGGCAGGGGCCGGGTGTACGGCAGCCGGGTCGCGGTGCTCGCGGGCAGCGGCGACAACGGCGGTGACGCCCTGTACGCCGGAGCGCTGCTGGCCCGGCGCGGCGCCCGGGTCGCCGCGGTGCTGCTCGACCCCGACCGCGCGCACCCGGGCGGCCTGGCCGCGCTCCGGGCGGCGCACGGCCGGGTGGTCACCGGGCAGGCGGCCGGCCTGGCCGCGTACGAGGAGGCCGACCTCGTCCTGGACGGCATCGTGGGCATCGGCGGCCGGGGCGGGCTGCGGCCGCCGGCGCAGCCGTACGCGCGGGCGCCCCGGCGCGGGACGCTGGTGGCGGTCGACGTGCCCAGCGGGGTGGACGCCGACACCGGCGAGGTGGCCGGGGAGGCGCTGCGGGCGGACGTCACCGTCTGCTTCGGGACGTACAAGCCGGGCCTGCTGGTCGACCCGGGCGCCTCGTACGCCGGGGCGGTGCAGCTGGTCGGGATCGGGCTGGCGCTGCCGGAGCCGGGGGTGCGGGCGCTGCAGCACGCCGACGTCGCGCTGCTGCTGCCCGAGCCCGGGGCGGAGAGCGACAAGTACCGGCGCGGTGTGGTCGGCGTGGCGGCCGGGTCGGCCCGCTACCCGGGGGCGGCGGTGCTCGCCGTCGCCGGGGCCCTGCGCGGCGGTGCGGGCGCGGTGCGGTACGTCGGCACGGCGGCCGAGGAGGTGGTGCGGCGCTTCCCGGAGGCCCTGGTGACCGAGGGCGGGCCGGCCGGCGCCGGCCGGGTGCAGGCCTGGACGGTCGGGCCGGGCGGCGGGGAGGGCGCCGCACAGGCGCTCGCCGAGGCGCTGGCGGGCGACGTGCCGGTCCTGGTCGACGCCGACGGGCTCACCGAGCTCGCCCGGCTCGGCCCGCGGGCGCTCGCCGGCCGGACGGCGCCCACCCTGCTCACCCCGCACACCGGCGAGGCGGCCCGGCTGCTCGCCGGGGCGGACGGCACCGCGCCGCCGTCGGCCGACGAGCTGGCCGCGCGCCGGCTGGCCACGGCCCGCCGGTTGGCCGCCGCGTACCGGGCGACGGTGCTGCTGAAGGGCTCGACCACGGTGGTGGCCGACCCGGCCGGCGAGGTCCGGGTGAACCCCACCGGCACCTCCTGGCTCGCCACGGCCGGCAGCGGCGACGTCCTCGCCGGACTGGCCGCCTCGCTGCTCGCCGCCGGCCTCCCGCCGCTCGACGCCGCCTCGGTGGCCGCCTACCTGCACGGCCTGGCCGGCCGTCGGGCCGCCCGGACCGCGGAGGGCGGCGGGGCGCCCGTGACGGCGATGGCGGTGGCCGCGGCGCTGCCCGCCGTCTGGCGCGAGGTGCGCACCGGCGGGCGGGCCCCGGCGGGCCCGCGCGGCGCCGCGCCGCAGGGGGGTTCGGTGGGGCGCGCGGCGAGTCTGGGAGACTGACCCTGATGACAACTGCGAAGACGACCGGCACGGCCACCCTCACCGACGGCGTACGGGCCGAGGCGACCATCGATCTGGCCGCCCTGCGCGGCAACCTGGCCGCGCTGCGCGAGCGTGTCCGCGGCGCGGCCGTGATGGCCACGGTGAAGGCCGACGGCTACGGCCACGGCGCGCTGGCGTGCGCCCGCGAGGCGGTCGCCGCAGGCATCGGCTGGATCGGCACGGCGATGCCCGAGGAGGCGCTCGCGCTGCGCGCCGCCGGCATCGGCCCGGACCGCGCCCGCATCCTGTGCTGGCTCTGGACGCCGGGCGGGCCGTGGCGCGAGGCACTGCTCGCCGACGTCGACGTGTCGGTCAGCGCCCGGTGGGCGCTGGACGAGCTGCTCTCCGCCGTCCGCGCGACCGGCCGCCCGGCCCGGGTGCACCTGAAGGCCGACACCGGCCTCGGCCGCAACGGCTGCCAGCCGCACGACTGGCCGGAGCTGGTCGCCGCCGCCCGCCGGGCCGAGGCGGAGGGCCTGCTGAGCATCGTCGGCGTCTGGTCGCACTTCGCGGCGGCCGACGAGCCAGGCCACCCGTCGATCCAGGCCCAGCTGGACGCCTTCGCGGCGGCCCTGGCGCACGCGGAGGCCGCCGGGGTGCGCCCGGAGGTCCGCCACATGGCCAACTCGCCGGCCACCCTGCTGCTCCCGCAGGCGCACTTCGACCTGGTCCGCACCGGCCTGGCCATGTACGGGCTGTCACCGGTGCCGGAGGTCGGCACGCCCGCGGACTTCGGGCTGCGCCCGGTGATGTCGCTGACGGCGCGGCTGGCCCTGGTGAAGTCGGTGCCGGGCGGCCACGGCGTCAGCTACGGCCACCACTACACGACCCCGGGCCCCACGACGCTGGGCCTCGTCCCGGTCGGCTACGCGGACGGCATCCCGCGGCACGCCAGCGGCACCGGCCCGGTGCAGGTCGCCGGGAAGTGGCGCACCGTGGCCGGCCGGGTCGCGATGGACCAGTTCGTGGTGGACCTCGGCGGCGACACGCCGGAGGTCGGCGACGAGGTGCTGGTGTTCGGCGACGGCGAGCGCGGCGAGCCGACCGCCGAGGACTGGGGCCGCGCCTGCGGCACCATCGCGTACGAGATCGTGACCCGGATCGGTGCCCGGGTGCCGCGCCGTTACACCGGCGCGAGCACCGGCGCCGGCGGGGCATGAGCGGGGACACCGGCCGGGGCTCCGGGGTGAGCCGGGCCGGTCTGATCGGCATCTCGGTCGGGGTGGTCGCGGCCGGGGCCGCCGCCGGGGTGGCGATAGAGCGGCTGACCGTCGGCCGGGCGATGCGCCGCCGGGCCCGCGCCGAGCTGGACGCCAAGGCCCCGTACGGATCGCTGCGCGGCCGCCCGCACCCGGTGACCGCACCGGACGGCACCGAGCTCTACGTCGAGCTGGACGGCCCGGCGGACGGCGACGGCCCGGACGGCGGGGCGGGGACCGAACCGCTCACCGTGGTCTTCTGCCACGGCTACTGCCTCAACCAGGACAGCTGGCACTTCCAGCGGGCCGCGCTGCGCGAGGGCCTGCGGCTGGTCTTCTGGGACCAGCGCAGCCACGGCCGCTCCGAGCGCTCGCGCTCCTACCTGGCCGGCGAGCCGGCGAGCATCGACCAGCTGGGCGGGGACCTCGCGGCCGTGCTCGACGCCGTCGCCCCGCGCGGCCCGATCGTCCTGGTCGGGCACTCGATGGGCGGGATGACGGTGATGGCGCTGGCCGAGAGCCGGCCCGAGCTGTTCCGCGACCGGGTCGCAGGGGTGGCGCTGATCGGCACCCTGGCCGGCGACTGGGACGCCGTGACGCTGGGGCTGCCCGGCACGGGCGCCCGGCTGTTCAAGCGGGTCGCGCCCGGCGTGGTGAAGCTGCTGGGCCGGCAGGTGGAGCTGGTGGAGGCGACCCGGCGGTTCGGCGCGGACGTCGCCGCGGTCTTCTACCGGCGGTTCTCCTTCGGCGGCAAGGACGTCGACCCGGGCGTGGTCCGCTTCGCCGAACAGCTGCTGGACGCCACGCCGATCGACGTGGTCGCCGAGTTCTACCCGGTCTTCGGCGCGCACGACAAGCACGAGGCGCTGGCCGCGCTGCGCGGCATCCCGACCCTGGTGCTCGCCGGGACGAAGGACCTGCTCACCCCGCCCGGCCACAGCGAGGCGATGGCCGCCCGGCTGCCGGGCGCCGACCTGGTGCTGGTCGAGGACGCCGGCCACCTGGTGCCGCTGGAGCGGCCCGACGTGGTCGACCGCCGGCTGGCCGCGCTGCTGGTGCGGGCCGCCGCGCACGCGGGGGCGGCCCCGCTCCCGCCGTACGTCGCCGAGCTCGCCGAGGAGCCCGCTGCCGGGCCCGCCGACGGGGAGCCGGAGCGGGCCGGGGAGCCCGGCCGTGCGGAGCCGGACGCCGGCCGGAACCGACCCGCAGCACGGGCCCGGCCGGATGTGGCACCGTAGCGGGGGCGGTGCCGGTGGTCGGCGCCCCGTACGGACCGAAGGGCATGACACTCGCATGGGCTCGCACGCCACTCTCACCGTCCACACCGCCGAGCGGATGGGCCGGCTCGGCCGGGAGCTGGCCGCACTGCTGCGGCCGGGGGACCTCGTGCTGCTCTCCGGCGAGCTGGGGGCGGGCAAGACCACGCTGACCCGGGGCCTGGGGGAGGGGCTGCAGGTGCGCGGGGCGGTCACCTCGCCGACCTTCGTGATCGCCCGGGTGCACCCCTCGCTGGTGGGCGGCCCGGCGCTGGTCCACGTGGACGCGTACCGGCTGGGCGGCGACCTGGACGAGATGGAGGACCTCGACCTGGACGTCTCGCTGCCGGAGTCGGTGGTGGTGGTCGAGTGGGGCGAGGGCAAGGTGGAGCGGCTCGCCGACGCCCGGCTCGAGGTGCGGATCGAGCGCGCGCTGGGCGACGAGGCCCGGGCGGAGGACGACCTCGACCCGCGGCGGGTCTCGCTGACCGGCCTGGGCGAGCGCTGGGACGGCGTGGAGCTGTCGGCCCTCGGGTAGCGGTCCGCGGGTAGCCGTCCTCGGGTAGCCGTCCTCGGGTGGTCGACCCGGCGGGCGGCCGGGCCGGCCGGTGCCCCGGCGTCCCGACGGTATTCCGACAGCCTGTCGGCAAGTGTTGCGGCCGGGGGGCCGGGCGTGGTGGGATGGGTGCTGCGGTTAGGTCTGCCTAACTAGGGAGGCGCCATGTCGAGCACCACCCCCGCCCCGGAGCGCGCACCCCGCGACGCCCGGGCCGGTGAGCCCGTCCGTGCCGTCCCGCAGGGGGAGCAGGGGAGTCCCGCGGTGGCGCCGGGCGCCCCGATGCGGGCCCTGCTGGCGGCCTGTGCCGCCGCCGAGGCGGTGTCCACCCCGCCGACCCGCAGCCCGGAGGAACCCGCGCACCGCACGCCCCGGGCGGCGTAGCCGCCGCTGCGCCCGGCGGGTCAGGCGACCACGACCACCGGGATGCCCTTGGTCGCGAAGTCCCAGAGCAGCTGGCCGTCGGGCCGGCTGCTGCGGATGCCGCCGGTCTTGGCCTTCGCGTCGGCGGTCGCCTTCGGGCTCGCGGCCGCGGTCGGCGCGTCGACGGCGGCGCTGAAGCCGAACACCACGCCGTTCTGCTGGACGAAGCGCACCACGTGCTCGACCTTCTTGCCGTCCGTGCCGGTGGTGGCCGCGGTGCGGCTGTAGACCGGGTAGGTGCCGGGGCTCGGCTCCACGGTGCCCGGGGTGACCGTGAAGGCCGCGACCACCTGCGGGTTCTTCTTCGGGTCGACCAGCCACACCTGGTGGCTGCCGGTCGAGTAGACGACCCGCTGCCCGGTGCCGGAGTTGGCCGGCAGTGCGGGCGCGGTCGGGGAGGCCGGGGCGGAGGGCGCGGCCGTCGCCGTCGGGCTCGCGGTGGCGGCGGCGGAGCTCGGGTGGGCGGCGTCCGCGCGCTCCTGCGCCCCGTTCGCCTGGAACGCGAGCAGGCCGACCAGCGCCAGGGCCCCCACGGTCAGCCCGGTGACCACCACTCCAGGACCCATCTTCGCCACGTGCCGCTCCCGCTGCCGTCCGCCTCAAACCCGTCGGCCCCCATCGTGCCAGGTCCGACGGGCGCGTTCGCACCGTCCAGTACGTGTGTTCCGAACCCGGACGGGTTGTCGGCCCGACGGCCCATCGGACGCCCCAGCCGGGCGCGGCCGGCCGGGGCAGGACCGACCGCCGCACCGCCCCCTCCGGCGGCCGACTAACCTTGACCCCGTGCTGCTGCTTGCCTTCGACACCGCCACCCCCGCCGTCACGGCCGCCGTCCACGACGGCACGGCCGTCCTCGCCGAGACCGACCAGGTCGACGCCAGGCGCCACGGCGAACTGCTGCTGCCCGCGATCGACCGGGTGCTGCGGGAGGCCGGCGTCGACAAGCACGCGCTGACCGGCATCGCGGTCGGGGTGGGCCCCGGCCCGTACACCGGCCTGCGGGTCGGCCTGGTGACCGCCGCCGCGCTGGGCCACGCGCTGGGCGTGCCGGTGCACGGCGTCTGCACCCTGGACGCGATCGCGCACCGGGCCCGCGCCGAGGGCCTGGCCGGCCCGTTCACGGTCGCCACCGACGCGCGCCGCAAGGAGGTCTACTGGGCCTCGTACGACGCCGACGGCCGTCGTAGCGAGGGCCCGGCCGTGGACCGCCCGGCCGAGCTGGCGCCGCAGCCGCGGTCGGTCGGTGCGGGCGCGCTGCTGTACCCCGACCACTTCCCCGGTGCGCAGGGCCCCGAGCACGTCTCGGCCGGCGCGCTGGCCGGCTTCGCCGCGGCCGAGCTGGCCGCCGGGCGCGAGCTGCTGCCCAACGTGCCGCTCTACCTGCGCCGCCCGGACGCCCAGGTCCCGGCCGGCTACAAGGCGGTGCTCCCCGCGTGACCGCGGTACTCCTCCGGCCGATGCGCTGGTGGGACATCGAACCGGTGATGGACCTGGAGCAGCGCCTCTTCCCCGAGGACGCCTGGTCCACCGGCATGTTCTGGTCCGAGCTGGCCGAGGCCCGCCCGGACGGCACCCGCCACTACACCGTGGCCGCCGCGCCCGACGGGACGATCGTCGGCTACGCCGGGCTGATGGCGGTGGCCGGCGAGGGCGACGTGCAGACCATCGCGGTGGACGGCGGCCACCAGGGCGCCGGCCTCGGCGCGGCGCTGCTCACCGACCTGATCCGGGAGGCCGCCCGCCGGGACTGCGCCGAACTGCTGCTGGAGGTGCGGGTGGACAACCCGCGCGCGCAGCGGCTCTACGAGCGCTTCGGCTTCGAGCCGGTGGGCATCCGGCGCGGCTACTACCAACCCGCCAACGTCGACGCGCTGGTGATGCGCCTCGACCGTCCGAGCAGTGACCCGAAGGACCTGAAGGAAGACCGCCATGGCTGACGAACCGCTCGTCCTCGGCATCGAGACCTCCTGCGACGAGACCGGGGTCGGCATCGTCCGCGGCACCACGCTGCTCGCCGACGCGGTCGCCTCCAGCGTCAACGACCACGCCCGGTTCGGCGGCGTGGTGCCCGAGATCGCCAGCCGGGCGCACCTGGAGGCGATGGTGCCGACCATCCAGCGGGCGCTGGACACGGCCGGCGTGAAGGCGAGCGACCTGGACGGCATCGCCGTCACGGCCGGCCCCGGCCTGGCCGGCGCGCTGCTGGTCGGCGTCAGCGCGGCGAAGGCGTACGCCTGGGCGCTGGACAAGCCGCTGTACGGGGTCAACCACCTCGCCTCGCACATCTGCGTGGACCAGCTGGAGCACGGCCGGCTGCCCTCGCCCACGATGGCGCTGCTGGTCTCCGGCGGGCACTCCTCGCTGCTGCTCAGCGAGGACATCACCACCGACGTCCGCCCGCTCGGCGCGACCATCGACGACGCGGCCGGCGAGGCCTTCGACAAGGTCGCCCGGGTCCTCGGCCTGGGCTTCCCCGGCGGCCCGGTGGTCGACCGCACCGCCCGCGAGGGCGACCCGAAGGCGATCGCCTTCCCGCGCGGCCTGAGCGGCCCGAAGGACCCGGCGTACGACTTCTCCTTCTCCGGCCTGAAGACCGCCGTCGCCCGCTGGGTGGAGGCCAAGCGGCGGGCCGGCGAGACGGTGCCGATCGCCGACGTGGCCGCGTCCTTCCAGGAGGCGGTGACCGACGTGCTGACCCGCAAGGCCGTCAAGGCGTGCAAGGACAACGGCGTCGACCACCTGATGATCGGCGGCGGCGTGGCGGCCAACTCGCGGCTGCGCGAGATGGCCCGGCAGCGCTGCGACCGGGCGGGCATCCGGTTGCGGGTGCCGCGGCCGGGCCTGTGCACCGACAACGGTGCGATGGTCGCCGCGCTCGGCTCCGAGATGGTCTGGCGCGACCGTGCGCCGTCCTCCTTCGACCTGTCCGCGGACTCCTCGCTGCCCGTCACCGACGTGCACGTGCCGCACACCGACCTGCACGGGCAGGCGTACGAGGCGCTGGGCGGCGCCCGGTGACCACCACCGCCGCGATGTGGGAGGCCCGCGCGGCCGACGGGCGCGGCGGTGAACTGGCCGCCTGGGTCCGCACGGTGGCGCTGCCCGCGCTGCGCGGCTCGGCCGGGCTGGAGCGCACCGAGCTGTTCGGCGCGGCCGGCGAGCGGGTGCTGCTGATCACCTGGTGGTCCGGCGAGCCGGTGCCGGTGGCCGAGCCGCCGGCCGAGCTGCTGGGCCGTCCGGTGCACCGCTGGTCCTTCGTCAGCGAGCATCTGGAGTAGATCCGTTCGGGTACGCGCCGCCGCGCCGGGGCCCGGGTCGGGAACCGAACACCCTGCCGTTACCGTGATCAGCTGAGGATCAGCTGAACGGCAGCGGGGAGCGCGGCGCGGTGAGGACGTACGGGCGGGGCAGGGCCAAGGCGTGCGCGGCGGGGGCCCTGGCCCTGCTGACGGCGGTCACCGGCTGCGGCGGCGGGGACTCGCCCGCACCGCGGGCCACCGCCGCACCGACCACCGCGGCCGCGGGCACCCCGGCCCCCGCCCCGGGCTCCGCCGACCGGGCCACCGGCACTCCGGCCGCCCCGCCCGCCGCCGCCGACGCGGCGGCCTGGGCCAAGTGGAACCTCAAGCCGCTGCCGCCGGCCCCGCCCGCCCCGGCCGACAAGCCGGTCAAGCTCCCCGGGAGCGGGCCGGTACCGGTCTTCAGCGACGTCCCGACCACCGACCGGGTCGTCTTCATCACCATCGACGACGGCGCCGAGAAGGACCCGAGGTTCGTCGAGATGCTGACCGACCTCAAGGTGCCGGTCTCGCTGTTCCTGACCCGCGACATCGTCAAGGACGACTACGGGTACTTCAAGCGGCTCCAGGCGCTCGGCAACCGCGTCCACAACCACACCACCGCGCACGCCCAGCTCAGCAGGGTCCCGGCGGAGCGGCAGCGGGCCGAGGTCTGCGACGCCCAGAGCGCGCTGACCCGGGAGTACGGCACCGCGCCGCTGCTGTTCCGCCCGCCGTACGGGGACGGCGCGCACACCCCGCAGCTCAACGCCACCGTGCAGCAGTGCGGGCCGCGGGCGATCGTGCTCTGGCGCGAGTCGATGCAGATCCACGACATGCAGTACCAGGCGGCCGACAAGAAGCTGAAGCCCGGGGACATCGTCCTCGCGCACTTCCGCGGCCCCAAGGACCTCAAGGGCGCGACGATGACGCAGATGTTCGGCGAGCTGCTGGCCCGGATCCAGGAGCAGGGCTTCGCGGTGGCCCGCCTGGAGGACTACCTCCAGGCCCCGGCGGGCTGATCCCCGGCCGACTGCTCCCCGGTCGGCCGATTCCCGGCCGTGACCGGCCGGCCGAGCATCATCAGCGGCCCGTGGTCGGTGCGGCTGAGGATCACCGTGACGCTGTTCGGACCGCTCGGCTTCAGCTGGCGGCGCAGCTCCTCCGGGGTGATCGCCATCCCGCGCTTCTTGATCACCACCGTGCCGACCTGCCGCTCGCGCAGCAGCGCCTTGAGCTTCTTGATGTGGAACGGCAGCACGTCGGTCAGCTCGAAGGCGTGCGCGTACGGCGTGGCGACCAGCTCGTCCGAGGTCAGGTAGGCGATCTTCGGGTCGATCAGGCGCCCGTTCACCTGCTCGGCGACCTCGGCGACCAGGTGCGCCCGGATCACCGCGCCGTCCGGCTCGTAGAGGTAGCGGCCGACCGGGCCCGCCGCCGGGTCGGGCAGGTTGCCGCCGGTGAGCGAGGCGCCGTGTGGCAGCAGGGTGGCGCGGTGCGGGTGGGCGGCCTCCGTCCCGAACCAGAGCACCGCCTCCTTGACGTCCCCGTGGTCGGAGACCCACTCGGCCTCGGCGTCCGCCGGCACCGCCTCGTGCGGGATCCCGGGGGCCACCTTCAGGGCGCCGATCGGCGTGCGGCGGCCCGCCTCCACCGCCCAGGACAGCGGCGGGGTGTACGCCTCCGGGTCGAACACCCGGCCGCGGGCGGTGCGCCGCGCCGGGTCGGTGAAGACCGCGTCGAAGCCGGTGACGTCCACGTCGGCGACGTCCGCGCAGCGCACCTCGACCAGGTCCGCCAGGCCGAGCGCGGCGGCGTTCGCGGCGGTGGCCGCGCACGCGGCCGGGTCGCGGTCCACGGCGAGCACCCGGATGCCGGCCCGGGCCAGCGCCAGCACGTCGCCGCCGATCCCGCAGCAGAGGTCGGCAAGCCGCCGGACGCCCAGCTCGGCGAAGCGGCGGGCGCGCCACTCGGCGACGCTGCGCCGGGTCGACTGCTCGACGCCGTTGGGCGTGAAGTACATCAGGTCGGCGTCCGCGCCGAACTTGGCCCGGGCCCGCTGCCGTAGCCGGGCCTGCCCGAAGGCGGCGGAGACCAGCTCGGCCGGGTGCTCCCGGCGCAGCCGGGTGGCGAGCGCCAGCTCCTCCTCGGGGGCGAACTCGCGCAGTTCGGCGAGGAGGGCTTGACCCTCGGGGGTCAGCAGGGGCTGCAGGTGATCGGTCTCCACCCGGCCATTCTCCCGCGCCCGGGGCGGGTGTCAGGCCAGCTGGAACCAGCCCACCGAGGCGAACGGGGAGAGCGCCGCGACCAGCGGCAGCAGCCGGTAGCCGGACCGCGCGCCGCGCACCGCGACCAGCACGGCCGGGGCCAGCGCCAGCACCACGCCGACCAGGCCGATCACCAGGACCGCGGGGCCGGCGTCGCTCAGCGCCGCGCCGAACATCAGGGCGAAGGAGCCGAACGCGACGAGGGCGGTGGCACCGGTGAGCAGCGGCAGGGCGATCAGCGAGAGCAGCAGGTCGTGCCGCCGGCTGGGGTCGGTGGGTGCGGCGGGGAAGGTCATGGCACGAGTGTGCGGCGCGGCCCGGGGCTCGCACATGAGTACGGCTACTCAGCCGATCCGTGGGGGACACCGGCCGCGCCGTTGGCACTCTGGTTGACTGAGTGCTAACCGCGGCCTATGGTCGTGCCTAGCACTCTCCACCTGGAGAGTGCTAACGCGATGACGCGTGTCTGACCCCCGCGACGGCAGGCCCGCAGGTTCGCCCCTACCCGTATGAAAGCCCCGTAATCTCCGAAGGGGAGCTCGGACGTGACCACCAGCAGCAAGGTTGCCATCAAGCCGCTTGAGGACCGCATCGTGGTCCAGCCGCTCGACGCCGAGACGACCACGGCCTCCGGCCTGGTCATCCCGGACACCGCCAAGGAGAAGCCCCAGGAGGGCGTCGTCCTGGCCGTCGGCCCGGGTCGCTTCGAGGACGGCCAGCGTCTGCCGCTCGACGTCGCCGTCGGTGACATCGTCCTGTACTCGAAGTACGGCGGCACCGAGGTGAAGTACCAGGGCGAGGAGTACCTCGTCCTCTCGGCCCGCGACGTCCTCGCGATCATCGAGAAGTAAAGACGTCCCAGCCCGCCCCGGATCCGTGTCCCAAGTGACAGGGGCCCGGGGCGTGGTTGTTGGTTCACGTGACGACTCCGCGGCCGCCCGGACGGCCGCGACCCCGAGGGAATAGGGAACATGGCGAAGATCCTGCAGTTCGACGAGGACGCCCGCCGCTCGCTGGAGCGCGGTGTCAACAAGCTGGCCGACACCGTCAAGGTGACCATCGGCCCCAAGGGCCGCAACGTCGTCATCGACAAGAAGTTCGGCGCCCCCACCATCACCAACGACGGTGTGACCATCGCGCGCGAGGTCGAGCTCGACGACCCGTACGAGAACCTCGGCGCGCAGCTGGTCAAGGAGGTCGCCACCAAGACCAACGACGTCGCGGGTGACGGCACCACCACCGCCACCGTGCTGGCCCAGGCCCTGGTCAACGAGGGCCTGCGCAACGTCGCCGCCGGCGCCGGCCCGGCCGCCCTGAAGAAGGGCATCGACAAGGCCGTCGCCGCCGTCTCCGAGCACCTGCTGTCGATCGCCCGCGAGATCGAGGGCAAGGACGACGTCGCCGCCGTCGCCACCCTGTCCGCCCAGGACACCCAGGTCGGCGAGCTGATCGCCGAGGCGATCGACAAGGTCGGCAAGGACGGTGTCATCACCGTCGAGGAGTCGAACACCTTCGGCGTGGAGCTGGACTTCACCGAGGGCATGCAGTTCGACAAGGGCTACCTCTCGCCGTACTTCGTCACCGACGCCGAGCGTCAGGAGGCGGTCCTGGAGGACCCGTACATCCTGATCAACCAGGGCAAGATCTCCTCCATCCAGGAGCTGCTGCCGCTGCTGGAGAAGATCCTCCAGGGCGGTGCCTCCAAGCCGCTGCTGATCATCGCCGAGGACGTCGACGGCGAGGCGCTGTCCACCCTCGTGGTGAACAAGATCCGCGGCACCTTCAACGCCGTGGCCGTCAAGGCCCCGGGCTTCGGCGACCGCCGCAAGGCGATCCTCGGCGACCTGGCCACCCTGACCGGTGCCACCGTCATCTCCGAGGAGGTCGGCCTCAAGCTCGACCAGGCCGGTCTGGACGTGCTGGGCACCGCCCGCCGCGTGACCATCACCAAGGACGACACCACGGTCGTCGACGGTGCCGGTGACAGCGAGGCCGTGGCCGGCCGCGTCGCCCAGATCAAGGGCGAGATCGCCAACACCGACTCCGACTGGGACCGCGAGAAGCTGCAGGAGCGCCTGGCCAAGCTGGCCGGCGGCGTCTGCGTCATCAAGGTCGGCGCCGCCACCGAGGTGGAGCTGAAGGAGCGCAAGCACCGCCTGGAGGACGCCATCTCGGCGACCCGCGCTGCGGTCGAGGAGGGCATCGTCGCCGGCGGCGGCGCCTCCCTGGTCCACGCCGCCAAGGTGCTGAACGACGGCCTGGGCCTGTCGGGCGACGAGGCGACCGGTGTCGCGGTCGTCCGCAAGGCGCTGCACGAGCCGCTGCGCTGGATCGCCCAGAACGCCGGCCTGGAGGGCTACGTCATCACCTCCAAGGTCTCCGAGCTGGAGGCCGGCCAGGGCTACAACGCCGCCACCGGTGAGTACGGCGACCTGGTCAAGGCCGGCGTCATCGACCCGGTCAAGGTGACCCGCTCCGCGCTGGAGAACGCCGCCTCGATCGCCTCCCTGCTGCTCACCACCGAGACCCTCGTGGTGGAGAAGAAGGAGGAGGAGGCCGACAACGGTCACGGCCACTCGCACGGGCACGGCCACTCCCACTGACGTCCGGTCGGTGACCGCGGGCCCGGTCCGCACCTCCGCGAGGGGGTGCGGGCCGGGCCCCGGCGTCTGTACGGCGGGTGCGATCCATCAGTTGAATTTTGCGGAAAGCAAAGTTTGCCTTATAACTGACCTATGATCGAGGCCCGCCATCTGCGTGTGCTGCGTGCTGTCGCCCGCACCGGCTCCTTCTCCGCCGCCGCCCGCGAACTGGGCTGCACCCAGCCCGCGATCAGCCAGCAGATGAAGGCCCTGGAGAAGTCCGTGGACACCCCGCTGGTGGTCCGCTCAGGCCGCGGGATGCAGCTGAGCGAGGCCGGGCGGGTGCTGCTGAAGCACGCCACCGGGATCCTCGCCGGGCTCTCCGCCGCCGAGGAGGAGGTCGCGGCGATCGCCGGACTGCGGGCCGGACGGGTGCGGCTGGTGTCCTTCCCCACCGCGAGTTCGACCCTGGTGCCGCCGGCCGTCGCCCGGCTGCGGGACAGCCATCCGGGGGTCCGCGTGTCGCTGGTCGAGGCCGAGCCGCCGGAGTCGCTGGCGATGCTGCGCGGCGGCGAGTGCGAGGTCGCGCTGGCCTTCCGCTACCCGGAGTCGGCCGGCGCCGCCGCGCTGCCGGCCCCGGCGCACGGCACCCCGCGCGAGGCCCGGGCCGAGGCGAATCTGGAGGCCCAGCAGCTCACCGCCGTCACCGACTGGTCCGACCTGGTGGTCACCCCGCTGCTGGACGACCCGCTGGTGGGCCTGCTGCCCGCCGCGCACCCGCTGGCGGGGCGCGGCGGCGGCACGCCGGTGGAGCTGGGGGAGCTGGCGGGCGAGCAGTGGATCGCCGGGTGCCCGCAGTGCCGGGGGCACCTCGTGGAGCTGTGCGCGGGCGCGGGCTTCGAGCCCCGGATCGACTTCGCGACCGACGACTACCCGGCGGTGGTCGGCCTGGTGGCGGCCGGTCTCGGGGTGGCGGTGCTGCCCGGCCTGGCCCTGGAGTCGGTGCGGCCCGACGGCGTGGCGGCGGTGCCGGTACGGGCCGCCTCGGGGGCGCCGGCGGTGCGGCAGGTGGTCGCGCTCACCCTGCCGGACCTCGCCGAGGTGCCGGCGGTGGCGCTGATGCTGGAGCGGCTCGCCGGGGCGGCCGACGGGCGCTGACCCGGGGGCTTCGCCGCGTCGGGTGCGGCGCGGAGCCGGGCCGTGCGCCCGTGAAGAAACGTTTCTTCTTACGGCGGTCGGCTGAACGCCCTACTGCTGGGCCACCGTCGGCATGCTCAGCGGTACCTCGACCAGCTGCCGGTGGCGCGAGCGGCCCATCATCTCCTCGCGCTCGTCCTCGGTCAGCCCGCCCCAGACGCCGTACGGCTCGCGGACGGCCAGCGCGTGCGCCGCGCACTCGGTGCGCACCGGGCAGCGCATGCAGACCTCCTTGGCGCTCGCCTCGCGCGAACTGCGCGCGGCGCCGCGCTCGCCCTCCGGGTGGAAGAAGAGCGAGCTGTCCACGCCGCGGCAGGCGGCGGAGAGCTGCCAGTCCCACAGATCCGCGTTCGGGCCGGGGAGGCGGGAGAAATCTGCCATGGCTCATTCCCTTCAGAGACTCGCCGACCGCGGGCCGGCCCCAGCGGGTTGCGCTGTGCGGCACGGCGAGGCGTCGATGCGCTGGTGTGGACACCTGGAAATATGACTTAAGGCAACTCCATGGACAAGTCACCCACAGAGTGGCACAACAGTCAATGACCATACAAAAGCTATAAAAACGGGCAAAGCGGGGCATGGATGCACTCGGAGCAGGGCGTGGCAATCGGGTGGCCGACGGGCGTGCACGGCCCCGCACCGGCGTGCGGGTCGCGCGCCCGCCGCGCGCGAACTGCACAAAAGTGCGGCGTGTGCACCGCGATGCGGCTGATCGGTAATGGGTTGGCCACGTACAGTGGTGGAGATGGCCCTGAAGGCCGTAACTCATTCGAGTGACGGTCGTTGGATGTGCGGAGGCGGTTAGCGGGCGCCGGACGTCGGGAACGATCGCGGGGAACCAAGGCGATCGGCACGGAGTCCGTCGCCAATCGGCCGTGTCGGAGAGATTCGTACCAGCCAGGAGGCTCAACGTGACGCGGATCAGCTGCGGAGGACGACGGTCATGACTTCCGTTCTCGTTTGCGACGATTCCCCGCTCGCCCGCGAGGCGCTTCGCCGCGCGGTCGCGACCGTACCCGGCGTCGACCGGGTCACCACCGCGACGAACGGGGAGGAGGTCCTGCGCCGTTGGGTGGCCGACCGCTCCGACCTCGTCCTGATGGACGTCCGGATGCCCGGCCTCGGCGGGGTGGAGACCGTCCGCCGGCTGCTGTCCGCGGACCCGGGCGCGCGCATCATCATGCTCACCGTCGCCGAGGACCTCGACGGCGTGGCGCTGGCCGTGGCCGCCGGTGCCCGCGGCTACCTGCACAAGGACGCCTCGCGCGCCGAGCTGCGGGCCACCGTCACCCAGGCGCTCGCCGACCCGACCTGGCGGCTCGCCCCGCGCCGGCTCCGCAGCCCCGACATGGGCGCCGCGCCGACCCTGACGGCGCGTGAGATCCAGGTGCTGGAGGGCATGAGCCACGGCCGGAGCAACGCGGAGATCGGCCGCGAGCTGTTCCTCTCCGAGGACACCGTCAAGACGCACGCCCGACGCCTCTTCAAGAAGCTCGGCGCCTCGGACCGCGCGCACGCGGTGGCCCTGGGGTTCCGCTGGGGCCTGGTCCGCTGACCGCCGGCGGGCCGGGCGGCCCCGGCGCCCTGCTGGCGATTCCCCTTGCGCAGACGTGTGACGTTACGGTCCCGAGGTTGCACCATGGAGTGGTGGAGCACCTCGGGGACCAGCGGACAGGCACTGCGGCGAACCACGCAGCCGCAGGACACTCGACGGACGGTGCGACGGACACCGCCGCCGACGGCGGAGGGGCGGGAGGCGGCATCGTGCAGGAGGTGACGGCGGCACACGGTGCCGCAGCGCATAACGTTCCGGTGCACAACTCCGGACGCGGTGCCGCGTTTTCCCGGTCGACCAGGCACCATGGACCGATGCGCGACGACGTGACCGCCCCCGGCGGCGAGCCCGACCCGGCGGAGGGCGAGCCCTCCGGTACCGGGCAGGAGCCGTCGTACGCGGAACCCGCGGCCGTCGGGCCCGTTCGGCCCCCCGTGCTCGGCACCGGATCGTCGCCGCTGGTCGGCGAACTGGTCGCGGCGGCCGTCCGCGGCGAGGGCCCGGCGATCGACGCGCTGCTCGCCTACGTCCACCCGCTCGCGCTGCGCTACTGCCGCGGCCGACTGGTCCGGCTGCCGGGCGGCGCCCGGCACCACGTGGACGACGTCGCCCAGGAGGTCTGCGTCGCGGTGCTCTGCGCGCTGCCGCGCTACCGCGACGAGGGGCGCCCGTTCGAGGCCTTCGTCTACGGCATCGCCGCGCACAAGATCGCCGATCTGCAGCGGGCCGCGATGCGCGGGCCCGGCTCGACGGTGATCCCGCCCGACGACCTGCCGGAGCTGCCGGACGACGCGCTCGGCCCGGAGGAGCGCGCGCTGCTCAGCAGCGATGCGGCCTGGGCCAAGGAACTGCTCTCCAACCTGCCGGCCCGCCAGCGCGAACTCGTGCTGCTGCGGGTGGCGGCCGGGCTGTCCGCCGAGGAGACCGGCGAGGTGCTGGGCATGTCGCCGGGCGCCGTCCGGGTCGCCCAGCACCGGGCGCTGAGCCGGCTGCGCGCCCTCGCCGAGGAATCCTCCTGATCCGCAGCCCCGCAGGTGGCGGGGCGGAATGGCGCACGGCCAGCCGGTGTTGTCAAGGGCACACGAGGGCGTAGTTCCCGGTGCCAGTACCATGGGGTATCGGCGCCTGGGCGGGTCGCCAAAGTTCCACGGGTGCGAGCGGGGTTTCCCTGGAGGATCCTCCAATCGGCATTGAGCTTTCGGCGGCCTGAGCGAGTGAGCGATGGAAGCGCCCCCACCCTCAGGGCGCGAGCGGATTAGGCCGGCCACGGAAGGTACCCCCGAAATGTCTTACAACGCCGCAGGCGTACCCGAGAAGTTCGCGATGCTCGGACTCACGTACGACGACGTCCTGCTGCTGCCCGGGGCCTCCGAGGTGCTGCCGAACGAGGTCGACACCTCCTCCCGGGTCTCCCGGAACGTGCGCGTCAACATCCCGCTGCTCTCCGCGGCGATGGACAAGGTCACCGAGTCGCGGATGGCGATCGCGATGGCCCGCCAGGGCGGCGTCGGCGTCCTGCACCGCAACCTTTCGATCGAGGACCAGGTCAACCAGGTCGACCTGGTCAAGCGCTCCGAGTCCGGCATGGTCAGCGACCCGATCACGGTCGGCCCGGAGACCACCCTCGCCGAGGCGGACGCGCTCTGCGCCAAGTTCCGCATCAGCGGCGTGCCGATCGCCGACGAGGCCGGCAAGCTGCTCGGCATCGTCACCAACCGCGACATGGCCTTCGAGACGGACCGCACCCGCCAGGTCCGCGAGATCATGACCCCGATGCCGCTGATCACCGGCAAGGTCGGCATCTCCGGCGTCGACGCGATGGCGCTGCTGCGCCGCCACAAGATCGAGAAGCTTCCGCTGGTCGACGACGAGGGCCGCATCAAGGGCCTGATCACCGTCAAGGACTTCGTCAAGGCCGAGCAGTACCCGAACGCCGCCAAGGACTCCGAGGGCCGCCTGCTGGTCGGCGCCGCCGTCGGTGCCAGCGCCGAGGCCTTCGACCGCGCCCAGGCCCTGGTCGGGGCGGGCGTCGACTTCCTCGTCGTGGACACCTCGCACGGCCACAGCCACAACGCGCTCGCCTGGATCGCCAAGATCAAGTCCGCCGTCGGCGTCGACGTGGTCGGCGGCAACGTCGCCACCCGCGACGGCGCCCAGGCGCTGATCGACGCCGGCGTGGACGGCGTCAAGGTCGGCGTCGGCCCCGGCTCCATCTGCACCACCCGCGTGGTCGCCGGCATCGGCGTCCCGCAGGTCACCGCCATCTACGAGGCCGCGGTGGCCTGCCAGGCCGCGGGCGTCCCGGTCATCGGCGACGGCGGCCTGCAGTACTCCGGCGACATCGGCAAGGCGCTCGCCGCCGGCGCCGACACCGTCATGCTCGGCTCGCTGCTGGCCGGCTGCGAGGAGTCCCCGGGCGAGCTGCTGTTCATCAACGGCAAGCAGTTCAAGTCCTACCGCGGCATGGGCTCGCTGGGCGCCATGCAGTCGCGCGGCCAGGGCCGCTCCTACTCCAAGGACCGCTACTTCCAGGCCGAGGTCTCCTCGGACGACAAGCTCGTCCCCGAGGGCGTCGAGGGCCAGGTGCCCTACCGCGGCCCGCTGAGCGCCGTGCTGCACCAGCTGGTCGGCGGCCTGCGCCAGACCATGGGCTACGTCGGCGCCGCCACCGTCGCCGAGATGGAGAGCAAGGGCCGGTTCGTCCGGATCACCTCGGCGGGCCTCAAGGAGAGCCACCCGCACGACATCCAGATGACCGTCGAGGCGCCGAACTACACCAGCCGCTGAGACCGCCCGCCCGGACGCGCCACGGAGGGGCCCGCACCCGCGGGCCCCTTCCGCGCGTCCGGCGCCCGCCCGCGTCCGCGCCCGGGCACCGGGTGGCCGCCCGGGTGTCCGCCCCCGCGTCCGCAGGGCGGGCCGTCGGGGCGCGCGGGCGGAGGCGTACGGGATACTGGGGGGCGGCCGGGGTGACCCGGCGGGCACTGCAACACACCAGAAGGGCTCGAAGTGACTGAGATCGAGATCGGGCGAGGCAAGCGAGGGCGCCGGGCGTACTCCTTCGACGACATCGCCGTCGTCCCCAGCCGCCGCACGCGGGACCCGAAGGAGGTCTCGATCGCCTGGCAGATCGACGCCTACCGCTTCGAGCTGCCGTTCCTGGCCGCCCCGATGGACAGCGTGGTCTCCCCGCAGCAGGCCATCGCCATCGGCCGCCTCGGCGGGCTGGGCGTGCTCAACCTCGAAGGCCTCTGGACCCGCTACGAGGACCCGCAGCCGCTGCTCGACGAGATCGCCTCGATCACCGACGAGGCCACCGCCACCCGCCGCCTGCAGGAGATCTACTCCGCGCCGATCCGCGCCGAGCTGATCAAGCAGCGGATCCAGGAGGTCCGCGACTCCGGCGTGGTCACCGCCGCCGCGCTCTCCCCGCAGCGCACCGCCGAGTTCTCCAAGGCCGTCGTGGACGCCGGCGTCGACGTCTTCGTCATCCGCGGCACCACCGTCTCCGCCGAGCACGTCTCCGGCGCGGCCGAGCCGCTGAACCTCAAGCAGTTCATCTACGAGCTGGACGTCCCGGTGATCGTCGGCGGCTGCGCCACGTACACCGCCGCGCTCCACCTGATGCGCACCGGCGCGGCCGGCGTGCTCGTCGGCTTCGGCGGCGGCGCCGCCCACACCACCCGCAACGTCCTCGGCATCCAGGTCCCGATGGCCACCGCCGTCGCCGACGTGGCCGCCGCCCGCCGCGACTACATGGACGAGTCCGGCGGCCGGTACGTCCACGTCATCGCGGACGGCGGCGTCGGCTACAGCGGCGACATCCCGAAGGCCGTCGCCTGCGGCGCCGACGCGGTGATGATCGGTGCGGCGCTGGCCCGGGCCACCGACGCGCCCGGCAAGGGCTTCCACTGGGGCATGGAGGCCGTCCACGAGGAGCTGCCGCGCGGCAAGCGGGTGGACCTCGGCACCGTCGGCTCCACCGAGGAGATCCTCACCGGTCCGTCGCACACCTCCGACGGCACCATGAACCTGTTCGGCGCGCTGCGCCGCGCGATGGCCACCACCGGCTACACGGAGCTCAAGGAGTTCCAGCGGGTCGAGGTGACGGTCAACCCGGCCCACCACCGCTGAGCCGGCCGGACGCGCTTCGGCGCCGGGGCCCCCGCCGTACCCGGTACGGCGG
>NZ_JBSGXP010000082.1:0-37952 GCF_053610105.1 Kitasatospora sp. NPDC054939
CCCCCCGGCCGATCGGCCGGGGGGCGCGGTTCGGTGCGGGGCCGGCTACTCCCAGCGGAAGAAGCGGGCGGCGGCGGCCAGGGCCAGCGCGGCCCAGACCGCCAGGACGCCCAGATCGGCCCACGGGGTGCCGGCGCCGTGCTGGAGCACCGCGCGCAGCCCGTCCGAGAGCGCCGCGATCGGGAGCAGCTCCAGGACGGACTGCACCGCGGCGGGGAACTTCGATAGCGGGACGACCACCCCGCCGGCCAGCAGCAGCAGGACGAACACCAGGTTGGCCGCGGCCAGGGTGGCCTCGGCCCGCAGCGTTCCGGCCATCAGCAGGCCCAGCCCGGAGAACGCGGCGGTGCCGAGCACCAGCAGCGCGGCGACCGCGACCGGGTTGCCCTGCGGGGACCAGCCGAGGGCCAGCGCGATCGCCGACAGCAGGGCGATCTGCAGCAGCTCGGTGACCAGGACGCAGCCGGTCTTCGCGGTGAGCAGCGCCCAGCGCGGGAGCGGGCTGGCGCCGAGCCGCTTGAGGACGCCGTAGCGGCGCTCGAAGCCGGTCGCGATGGCCTGCCCGGTGAACGCGGTGGACATCACGGCGAGCGCCAGCAGGCCGGGGGCGAGGAAGTCGACGCGCTCGCCCGGGCCCTCCACGGCGACGATGTCGACGGCCGAGAACAGCACCAGCAGGACGGTCGGGATGACCACCGTGAGCAGCAGCTGCTCGCCGTTGCGCAGCAGCATCCGGGTCTCGAACGCGGTCTGGGCGAGCAGCATCCGGCCGACCGGGGCGGCGCCGGGGCGCGGGGCGTAGCCGCCGGCCGGGGAGGCGGCGTGGTCGGCGGTGGAGTGGCCGGTGGTGGAGTGGCCGGTGGTGGTGGTCACGAGCGCAGGTCCCGTCCGGTCAGGTCGAGGAAGACGTCTTCGAGGCTGCGGCGCTGCACGGTGAGCCGCTCGGGGAGGATGCCGCCGGCCGCGCACCAGGCGGTGACGGTGACCGGGAGCTGCGGGTCGACGGGGGCGTCGACCCGGTAGCTGCCGGGGGAGGTCTCGGTGGCGGCGGCGCCGGCGGGCAGCGCCGCCAGCAGGCCGGCGAGGTCGAGGCCGGGCGCGGCATCGAAGCGCAGGCTGCTCTCGGCGCCGTCGCGGCAGAGCTCGGCGACGGTGCCCGCGGCGATGACCCGGCCGCGGTCGACGATCGCGACGTCGTCGGCGAGCTGTTCGGCCTCGTCCATGTGGTGGGTGGTGGCGACCACGGTGACGCCGTCGCGGCGCAGGTCGCGGATGAGGTCCCAGGTGGCGCGGCGGGCCTGCGGGTCGAGGCCGGCGGTGGGCTCGTCCAGGAAGACCAGCTCGGGGCGGCCGACGACGGCCATGGCGAGGGCGAGCCGCTGCTGCTGGCCGCCGGAGAGCCGGCGGTAGGTGGTGCGCCCGCAGGAGCCGAGGCCGAGGCGCTCCACCAGGGCGTCGACGTCGAGGGGGTGGGCGTGCAGCTTGGCGGTGTGCCGGAGCATCTCGACGGCGCGCGCGCCCGCGTACACGCCTCCGGACTGCAGCATCACGCCGACCCGGGGCCGGAGCCGGGCGGCGTCCGCGACCGGGTCCAGGCCGAGGACCCGGACGGTGCCGGCGTCGGCGCGGCGGTACCCCTCGCAGGTCTCGATGGTGGTGGTCTTGCCGGCGCCGTTGGGGCCGAGGACGGCGGTGACGGTGCCGGTGGCGATCGTGAGGTCGAGGCCGTCCACCGCGATCTTGTCGCCGTAGCGCTTGACCAGTCCGGCGATGCGGACCGCGGGCTCGGAGTGCATACCGGCGAGTGTAAGAGGGCGGGCGCCGGGGCCGTGCGGTGGGCCCGGGCCGGTACCGGAGGTGATCGTTCGTGCAGGTCAGGTAAGGCTAACCTGCGTGACTGATACCACCACTGAGGCCTGGGTCACGGCTTGTCGTCCCGGAAGGAATTACGCAACAATCGTGTTGTGAAAAACATGCGCGAGCACCCCGTACAGCAGGAGGCCGAGTCGGCCCCCGGCTGTGCCGTGCCCGTGACGGCGACGGAGACGCTGCTGGAGGGCCACCGCGCGACCCGCGACCGGGTGGCCCGCTCGATCCTCGACCACGGCCCCTCCTCCGCCGCCGACCTGGCGACCCGGCTCGGCCTCACCGCCGCCGCCGTCCGCCGCCACCTGGACGGACTCCTCGCCGCCGGTCTCGTCGACGCCCGCGAGCAGCGGGTGTACGGCAGCCGCGGCCGCGGCCGTCCGGCCAAGGTGTTCGCCCTCACCGACGGCGGCCGGGACGCCTTCTACCAGGCGTACGACCAGCTCGCCGCCGACGCGCTGCGCTTCATCTCCGAAGTGGCCGGCGGCGGTACGGCCGGCGAGGAGGCGGTCGCCGCCTTCGCCCGCGCCCGCTTCGGCAAGCAGGGCGACAAGTACCGGGCCGCGCTCCACCGGGCGGATGCCGGTGAGCGCACCGAGGCCCTGGCCCAGGCGCTGAGCGCCGACGGGTACGCTGCCACGGTGCGGCGGGTCCCGTCGGCCGCGGCGAAGGCCCCGGCGGGCGCCCAGCTCTGCCAGCACCACTGCCCGGTCGCGCACATCGCCGAGCAGTTCCCGCAGCTCTGCGAGGCGGAGACGGAGTTCTTCTCGCAGCTCCTCGGCACCCATGTGCAACGGCTGGCCACCATCGCCCACGGCGACGGGGTCTGCACCACCTATGTGCCGGCACCCGGTGCCGCATCGTCGCCCGCGGCCCGTACGGCCCGCGCGGGGGCCGATGCCGTGCCGACTGCCGGTACGTCCACCGAAGATTCAGCGTCCGCGCGTTAGGAAGCTCGCATGACTGACACCGTTTCGCACCCCGAGCTTGAGGGCCTGGGTACCTACGAGTACGGCTGGGCGGACCCGGACACCGCCGGTGCCGCCGCCAAGCGCGGGCTCAGCGAGGACGTCGTCCGCGACATCTCCGCGAAGAAGAACGAGTCCGAGTGGATGCTGAACCTCCGGCTCAAGGGCCTCAAGCTCTTCGGCAAGAAGCCCATGCCGACCTGGGGCTCCGACCTCACCGGCATCGACTTCGACAACATCAAGTACTTCGTCCGCTCCACCGAGAAGCAGGCCGAGTCCTGGGAGGACCTGCCGGCGGACATCAAGGCGACCTACGACCGGCTGGGCATCCCGGAGGCCGAGAAGCAGCGCCTGGTCGCCGGTGTCGCCGCGCAGTACGAGTCCGAGGTCGTCTACCACCAGATCCGCGAGGACCTGGAGCAGCAGGGCGTCATCTTCCTGGACACCGACACCGCGCTGCGCGAGCACCCGGAGATCTTCAAGGAGTACTTCGGCACCGTCATCCCGGCCGGCGACAACAAGTTCGCCGCGCTGAACACCGCCGTGTGGTCCGGCGGCTCGTTCATCTACGTGCCGAAGGGCGTGCACGTCGACATCCCGCTGCAGGCCTACTTCCGGATCAACACCGAGAACATGGGCCAGTTCGAGCGGACGCTGATCATCGTCGACGAGGACGCCTACGTCCACTACGTCGAGGGCTGCACCGCCCCGATCTACTCCTCCGACTCGCTGCACTCCGCGGTCGTGGAGATCATCGTCAAGAAGGGCGGCCGCTGCCGCTACACGACCATCCAGAACTGGTCGAACAACGTCTACAACCTGGTCACCAAGCGCGCCGTGGCGTACGAGGGCGCGACCATGGAGTGGATCGACGGCAACATCGGCTCCAAGGTCACCATGAAGTACCCGGCCGTCTACCTGATGGGCGAGCACGCCAAGGGCGAGACCCTGTCGATCGCCTTCGCGGGCGAGGGCCAGCACCAGGACGCCGGCGCCAAGATGGTGCACATGGCGCCCAACACCTCCTCGAACATCGTCTCCAAGTCGGTGGCCCGGGGCGGCGGCCGCACCTCCTACCGCGGCCTGATCGAGATCGGCGAGGGCTCGCACGGCGCCAAGTCCAACGTGCTCTGCGACGCGCTGCTGGTCGACACCATCTCCCGCTCGGACACCTACCCCTACGTGGACGTCCGCGAGGACGACGTCTCCATGGGCCACGAGGCGACCGTCTCCAAGGTCAGCGAGGACCAGCTCTTCTACCTGATGAGCCGCGGCATGACCGAGTTCGAGGCGATGGCGATGATCGTGCGCGGCTTCGTCGAGCCGATCGCGCGCGAGCTGCCGATGGAGTACGCGCTGGAGCTGAACCGGCTGATCGAGCTGCAGATGGAAGGCTCCGTCGGCTGACGCTCGGCCGCACGCTGCCCATCGACACCTTCAGGAAGAGAGCACAACGAACAGCCATGGCTGAGAACACCACCGGCTCCACCACCGCCGGGTCGATCGAGGTCGGGACCGCCGGAGCGGGCGCCCAGCTCGCCGGCCCCGGCACCGGCCGCACCACCGTCCAGCAGCCGATCGACGCCCGCGTCGCGGTGAAGCCGTCCTTCGACGTCGCGGACTTCCCGGTGCCCACCGGCCGCGAGGAGGACTGGCGCTTCACCCCGATGCACCGGCTCAAGGGCCTGCACGACGGCACCGCCGCCGCGGCCGACAAGGGCGAGGACAAGATCGAGTCCACCCTGCCCGAGGGCGTCACCGCCGAGACCGTCGGCCGCGACGACGCCCGCCTCGGCAAGGCCGGCAAGCCGGTCGACCGGGTCGCCGCGCAGGCGTTCAGCGCCTTCGAGCAGGCGCTGGTGGTCACCGTCCCCAAGGAGCAGGTGCTGACCGAGCCGGTCCGCATCGATGTGCACGGCGAGGGCGGCACCCGCTTCGCGCACGTGGTGGTCGACGTCAAGCCGTTCGCCGAGGCCGTCGTGGTGATCAACCACACCGGCACCGGCACCCGCGCCGCCAACGTCGAGCTGCTCGTCGGCGACGGCGCCAAGCTGACCTTCGTCTCCATCCAGGACTGGGACGACGACGCGGTGCACACCGCCCAGCACACCGCGCTGGTCGGCCGGGACGCCTCGCTGAAGTCCGTGGTCGTCACCTTCGGCGGCGACCTGGTCCGCATCCACCCGCGGGTCTCCTACGCCGGGCCCGGCGGCGAGGCCGAGCTGTTCGGCCTCTACTTCGCGGACGCCGGCCAGCACCTGGAGCACCGTCTGGTCATCGACCACGACACCCCGCACTGCCGCTCCAACGTGGTCTACAAGGGCGCCCTGCAGGGCCAGGACGCGCACGCCGTCTGGGTCGGCGACGTGCTCATCCGCGCCGCCGCGGAGGGCACCGACACCTACGAGCTCAACCGCAACCTGGTGCTCACCGACGGCGCCCGGGTCGACTCGATCCCCAACCTGGAGATCGAGACCGGTGAGATCGTCGGCGCCGGCCACGCCTCCGCGACCGGCCGCTTCGACGACGAGCAGCTGTTCTACCTGCAGGCCCGCGGCATCCCCGCCGACGAGGCCCGCCGCCTGGTGGTGCGCGGCTTCTTCGCCGAGCTGGTCCAGCAGATCGGCGTCGCCGAGATCCAGGACCACCTGATGGAGAAGATCGAGGCCGAGCTGGAAGCAGCCGTCTGATGAGCTTCCTCCGCGCCTGCGCGCTGAGCGACCTCTCCGAGGACGTCCCCAAGCGCGTCGACCTCAACGGCGTGCCGGTCGCCATCGTCCGCACCGACGAGGGGGTGTTCGCCGTCAACGACATCTGCTCGCACGCGAACGTCTCCCTCTCCGAGGGCGAGGTCGAGGACTGCATGATCGAGTGCTGGCTGCACGGCTCCAGCTTCGACCTGCGCACCGGCAAGCCGTCCGGCCTGCCCGCCACCAAGCCGGTCGCTGTCTACCCCGTAAAGATCGAAGGGGACGATGTGCTCGTCTCCGTGAACCAGGAGTCCTGAGTCCATATGGCTACCCTTGAAATCCGCGACCTCCGTGTCTCCGTCGAGGCCGAGAACGGGCCCCGCGAGATCCTGAAGGGCGTCGACCTGACCGTGAAGCAGGGCGAGACCCACGCCATCATGGGCCCCAACGGCTCCGGCAAGTCGACCCTCGCCTACTCGCTCGCCGGCCACCCCAAGTACACCGTCACCGGCGGCACCGTGCTGCTGGACGGCGAGGACGTCCTGGAGATGTCCGTCGACGAGCGCGCCCGCGCCGGCGTCTTCCTCGCCATGCAGTACCCGGTCGAGGTCCCCGGCGTCTCGGTCTCCAACTTCCTGCGCACCGCCGCGACCGCGGTCCGCGGCGAGGCCCCGAAGCTGCGCACCTGGGTCAAGGAGGTCAAGGAGGCGATGGCCGCCCTCCAGATGGACCCGGCCTTCGCCGAGCGCAACGTCAACGAGGGCTTCTCCGGCGGTGAGAAGAAGCGCCACGAGATCCTCCAGCTGGAGCTCCTCAAGCCGAAGATCGCCATCCTCGACGAGACCGACTCCGGCCTGGACGTCGACGCGCTGCGCATCGTCTCCGAGGGCATCAACCGGGTCCGCTCCACCGGCGAGGTCGGCACCCTGCTGGTCACCCACTACACGCGTATCCTGCGGTACATCAAGCCCGACCAGGTGCACGTCTTCGCGGGCGGCCGGATCGTCGAGTCCGGCGGCGCCGAGCTCGCCGACAAGCTGGAGAACGAGGGCTACGAGGCCTATGTGAAGGGCGGCGCTTCCGAGTGACCCGAACGCATGAGTCGGCGACCCTTTCGGGCCTGCTCGACACCGACGCGATCCGCAAGGACTTCCCCGTCCTGCAGCGCCTGCTGCACGAGGACAAGCAGCTCGTCTACCTGGACAACGCGGCGACCTCGCAGAAGCCGCGGCAGGTCCTGGAGGCCCTCAACGCCTACTACGAGCGGCACAACGCCAACGTGCACCGCGGCGTCCACGTGCTGGCCGAAGAGGCCACCGCGCTCTACGAGGGCGCCCGCGACAAGGTCGCCGCCTTCGTCAACGCGCCGAGCCGCAACGAGGTGATCTTCACCAAGAACGCCTCCGAGTCGCTCAACCTGGTCGCCAACATGCTCGGCTGGGCCGACGAGCCCTACCGGGTGGACGCCGACTCCGAGATCGTCATCACGGAGATGGAGCACCACTCCAACATCGTCCCGTGGCAGCTGCTCGCGCAGCGCACCGGCGCGAAGCTGAAGTGGTTCGGGCTGACCGACGAGGGCCGGCTCGACCTGTCGAACATCGACGAGCTGATCACCGAGAAGACCAAGGTCGTCTCGTTCACGCTGGTCTCCAACCTGCTGGGCACCCTCAACCCGGTCGAGACCATCGTGCGCAAGGCCCAGTCGGTCGGCGCGCTCGTCGTCATCGACGCCTCGCAGGCCGCCCCGCACATGGTGCTCGACGTCCAGGCGCTGGAGGCCGACTTCGTCGCCTTCACCGGCCACAAGATGCTGGGCCCGACCGGCATCGGCGTGCTCTGGGGCCGCCAGGAGCTGCTGGAGGACCTCCCGCCGTTCCTCGGCGGCGGCGAGATGATCGAGACCGTCACCATGGGCTCGTCCACCTACGCCCCGGCGCCGCACAAGTTCGAGGCCGGCACCCCGCCGATCGCCCAGGCGGTCGGGCTCGGCGCGGCCATCGACTACCTGTCCGGCATCGGCATGGAGAAGATCGCCGCCCACGAGCACGCGATCACCGAGTACGCGATCGAGCGGCTGCTGGAGGTCCCGGACCTGCGGATCATCGGTCCGCGCACCGCCGTCGACCGCGGCGCCGCGATCTCCTTCACCCTCGGCGACATCCACCCGCACGACGTGGGCCAGGTCCTCGACGAGCAGGGCATCGCCGTGCGCGTCGGCCACCACTGCGCGCGGCCGGTCTGCCTCCGGTACGGAATTCCGGCGACCACCCGGGCGTCGTTCTACCTGTACTCGACGCCGGGCGAGGTCGACGCGCTCATCGACGGCCTGCACCACGTCCGGAACTTCTTCGGCTGACGGGACGGCGCACGACATGAAGCTCGACTCGATGTACCAGGACATCATCCTGGACCACTACCGCAACCCCCACGGCAAGGGGCTGCGCGACGGTGACGCCGAGGTGCACCACGTCAACCCGACCTGCGGGGACGAGATCACCCTGCGGGTGCGGCTGGAGGGCGCGGTCGTCGCCGACGTGTCGTACGAGTCGCAGGGCTGCTCGATCTCGCAGGCCAGCGCCTCGGTGCTGAACGACCTGGTGGTCGGCAAGAACGTCGGCGAGGCGCAGGCCGTCCAGGAGGCGTTCCTGGCGCTGATGCAGAGCAAGGGCCAGGACGACGGCGACGAGGACCTGCTGGAGGACGCGATCGCGTTCGCCGGCGTCTCCAAGTACCCCGCCCGGGTCAAGTGCGCCCTGCTGAGCTGGATGGCCTGGAAGGACGCCACCGCCCAGGCCCTGGCCGCACACCCCACCGTGAACGACTGACGCAGAGGAGGACAGCCACATGAGCGACATCACCAGTACGCCCGACTCCTCCACCGCGGAGGAGGCCCCGCAGGGCATCGTCGGCACCACCGCCGGCACCGTCTCCGTCGAGGACCTCACCGAGGCCCTGATGGACGTCGTCGACCCCGAACTGGGCATCGACGTGGTCAACCTGGGCCTGATCTACGGGATCCACATCGACGAGTCCGACGTGGCCACCATCGACATGACGCTCACCTCGGCGGCCTGCCCGCTGACCGACGTCATCGAGGACCAGGCCCGTACCGCCACCGACGGCCTGGTGCAGGACCTGCGGATCAACTGGGTCTGGATGCCCCCGTGGGGCCCGGACAAGATCACCGACGACGGCCGCGAGCAGCTCCGCGCCCTCGGCTTCAACGTCTGACGGCCACCCCGCCGTCACCCCGCTGCCGCGCGAACCTCCCCTCCGGGGGAAGGGTTCGCGCGGCAGCGGCATGTCCGCGGGCGGACGCCCGGGCGGCCCCGGAGGCCGTGAGCCGGCCGGGTGCGTCGTCACGCTGCGGTCACGGGGGCGCCGCAGCCTGGGGAAGGGCGGTGGCGGGCCCCGCGGCACCGCCCGGGACCACGGTTATTCCGGGGAGGTACGGAAATGACCACGCGACGGACCGGTCGGCGGGGAGGAACCCGACTCGCCCCGCTCGGGCCGGGGCGGCCCCGTTCAGGGTCGCCGTGACGCTCCACCCCGGCGAGGCGCTGCAGGACCTCGAACGCTACGCCTGGCGGCTGCGCACCGGGCTCGGGGTGCCGCCCCCGGCCCGGCTGCGCCGGCTGGCGGCCGTGCTCGCCGCGGCCGACCGCTGAGCGGCGGCCGCGGCGGGGCGGGGCGGGCCGCGACGCGGCGGGGGTCAGGCCCGGCGGGGGCGGCGCAGGACGGCGGCGGCGATCCCCAGGCAGGCGGCGGCGGCGAGGGTGGCGAAGCCGCTGACGGCCGGGAGCAGGCCGTGGCGCTGGACGAGCGCGCCGACCCCGACGATCGGCAGCGAGGAGCCGAGGTAGACGATCACCCAGAGCGAGCTGAGCTCGGAGCCCCGCCGCTCGGGGTTCATCGCGGCGACCGCCCCGGTGAACAGCGAGCGGAAGGCCACGCCCTGGCAGGCGCCGCCGAGCACGCTGCCGATGAAGAGCAGCGCCGGGGTGCCGGTGTACTGGGCGGCCACGACCAGGCCGAGCCCGGTGGCCAGCCCGGCCATGCCGAGTGCGATGACCAGCCGGTCCGAGGTCGGCGGCACCACCAGCTGGGCGACCGCCGAGGAGCCGAGCAGCAGGGCGGCGACCACCGCGCCGACCAGCCGGGAGTCGGTGTGCAGGAGCTGCCCGGAGACGGCCGGGGCCAGGCTCAGGTACACGCCGAAGACCGCGTACGAGACGAAGCCGGCGCCGGAGGCGAGCAGGAACGCGCGGCGGCCGGTGGCCGGCAGGGCGAGCCGCTGCGGGCGCAGGTGGGCCGGGGTGGTGATGCGCGGCGGGGAGGCCGGCGCGCGGCGGCGGCCGGGCATCCGGGGGTGGACCAGGGCGAGCGGCACGCAGAGCGCGAGCAGGGCGACCGCGTGCAGCAGGAACGGCGTCAGCAGCGGGTCGGCCCCGTCGGCGAGCAGCGCCCCGACGACCGGGCCCAGGGCGACGCCGCCGGCCGAGCAGGCCAGGGTGAGCTTGGCGGCCAGGGTGGGGCGGTCGGGCAGCAGGTCGCCGAGGGCGGCCCCGGCGGCGCCGGTGGACAGGCCCACCGCGACGCCCTGGACGGCGCGCCCGGCGGCCAGCTGCCAGAAGCTGCCGGAGGTAGCGAAGAGCACGTCGCCGGCGGCGGCGAGGACGACCGCGGGGAGGATCAGGGCGCGCCGGCCGAGGTGGTCCGACCAGTGGCCGACGGCGGCGAGCACCGGGACGAGCGCGAAGACGTAGACCGTGAACAGGACGGTGGTGTCGAGCGCGGTGAGCGCGAGCCGCTGTTCGAGCAGCGGGTAGATCGGGGTGGCCAGGTTGGCGCCGATCAGGAGGAAGAGGAGCGACGCGGCGACCAGGCCGACGCGGACACCGCGCAGCGCGTTCCAGCGGCTGATCGCGGAGAGGCGGAGCTGGGTGCGCGGTGCGAGCTCCAGGGGAAGCAGGGCCTCCGACAGTCGGCGTCCGTCGAACTGCGCGGTGCGCAGGCCGGAGCCGGCGGGGGAGAGGTCCGCCATGGCAGGGGTCTCCAGTGGTGCCGGGCACCACTCGGGTCGGCGGGGTGTGCCGGCGCGCCCGTCCTGCGGCGCTGTGGTGTGGCCTCGGTGCGGGGGCTCCCCGGTGGAGCGGGTGAGCGTGAAAGGGAGTGGGCCTCGTTGCCCGGTGGCCCGCGCGGGGTGTGCACGGCACCATCCCGAAGGATAAGGGGTGGGCGCACGGCTGCGGCGCGCGCCCCTCAGGGCCGGGCATCGGGGGTTTCGGGCCTATACGCTGAGGAAGTGGACCGGTACGCGGCGCTGATGCTCCGGGGGCCGGTCGGCTGACCGCTCCTCCGGCCCGACGCGGCCCGGAGCAGCACGGACCTGCCCGCAGCAGCTGCTGCGGCCTCGCCCTAGGGAGAAGGCGCAGACGATGGCCGGACGACGTCGCAAGAAGGCCGGCACCGGGTCGGCGGGCGGTCCCGCGGAGGGCCCGGCCGCGGCGGTGCTCCCGGCCGACGTGGAGCTGCAGGACCTCTACGGGGCGTTCGCCGCGCACGGCCTGGACGACGAGGACCTCGACGACGCGGCGGTGCTGGTGCCGCCGGTGAAGCTGCCCGCCGAGGAGGAGCTGACCGCGCAGGCGAAGGACGTCCCGATCTTCGGCTGGGCGCTGCAGCTGGCCCGCTGGGCGGCGCCGCACCGGGCGGTGGACGAGCTCGGCGACCTGACCGGTCCGGACCGGGCGCCGGCCGCCCGGCTGCTGGGCCTGGCCCCCGAGGAGGGGGAGGCCCCGGAGGAGGCGGTGGTCGAGGCGATGCGGGCCTGGTCGCTCGCCTGCGACCTGGACCTCGTGGAGATCGGCACCACCGCGGCCGGCGAGCACGTCGCGGTGCCGGGGCCGGATCTGGAGCCCGCCGAGCAGGGCGACCCGGAGACCGTGCTGGAGCTGTGGCTGACGGCCGCCGGGATCGTCCGCGAGCTGGCGGTGGAGACCGACCTGATGCCCGAGGAGGAGCCGGGCGCGGACGGCGAGGACGACGACGAGGAGACCGCGGAGGCGCGGCTGGCGGAGGTCGAGGAGGCCCGGGACGAAGCGGCCGAGCTGCTCGACGAGGCGCTGCAGGTGCTGTACGAGACGACGGCCTTCGCCGACCCGGGCAGCGAGACCGTGCCGCTGGGCGTGCTGGCCGCGCTGCTGGTCGTCCCGGAGGGGGAGGAGCCGAGCGAGGAGCTGCTCGGCGACATCACCGACGTGATGGTCGCGCTGGACCCGATGCTGGGCGACCTCGCGGAGCTGGGCCTGCTGGAGTACCGGCCGATCGACCCGGAGCTGTTCGACGAGGAGGAGGGCGAGGAGCCGGGACCGGCCGAGGCGCTGCAGCCGCCGGTCGGCGACACCCCGCTGGACGAGGAGGAGGCGGCCCGCTTCGGCCTGGTCCGGCTCAACCCGCTCGGCCAGTACGCGATCCGCCAGTGGCTGCTGGAGGACGGCTACGACGCGCCGCTGGTCGGCGAGCTCGCCGGCGGTGACGCCGCCGAACTGCTGCGGGCGGTCTGCGAGGCGTCCAACGTGCTGCCCGACGAGGAGCTGCGGGTCTGGATCACCGGCCGGGAGCCGGTCGGCGCGGCGCGCGAGCTGCTGGCGGCGGCGCGCGGTACCGACGCCTACGCGCCGATGCGGCGGATGCTGGCGCACTCGGCGCTCGTCATGATCGGTGCGGACGCCGAGCCGGCCGTCCGCGAGGTGCTGGACGATCCGGAGCTGGGCGGCGGCGCGCGGGCCTGGCTGGACGCGCGCGGCCTGCCGGGGGTGCCGGCGCCGGAGCGCTCGATGGCGCTCTGGACGGTGGTCGACACCTTCGCGGCCCAGCTGCTGGACTCCGGCGGCGACGCCGAACTGCTGCGCGAGCTGATCGCCGGACTGCCCGTGACGGACAACCCGGCGAGCTACTTCGGCGAGCTGTGGCGGGTCGACCACCCGTACACGGCGGACGTGCTGGACGCGGTGGGCGAGCTGCACCTGGACCGGACGGTCGCCAAGGAGGCCCGCAAGGCGGCCTTCAAGGCGCGCTCCAAGGCCTGACCCCGGCCGTCCCGCCGGGGCCGACCTGCCCGGGGTGCTACTCGGGCAGGTCCAGCGAGCCGTCGGCGGTGAACGGGAAGAACGGGTTGTGCGCCAGCTCCCAGAGGTGGCCGTCCGGATCCTCGAAGTACCCGGAGTAGCCGCCCCAGCTCGTCGCGGTCGGCGGCTTGACCACCGTGGCGCCGGCCTCGACGGCCGTGCGCAGCGCCGCGTCGACCCGCTCGACCGACTCCAGGTTCACCGCCAGCGTCACCCCGCGGAACGCCGGCTCGCCGCCGGACGGCACGCCCGCGTCGGCGGCCAGCTCGTCGTGCGGGAAGAGGCCGAGCACCGAGTCGGCGGTGCGGAACCAGACGATCTCCGGGCTGGAGGCGGAGGACCGCCGCCACCCCAGCGCCTCGTAGAAGCGGGCACTGCGGTCGAGGTCGGACACCCCCAGGGTGACGATGCTGAGACGGGCGGGGAAGCCGGTGTGTGCTGTCATGCCGGACAGCGTAGGCACGGCGACCGACAATCCGGTCCGGACACGGCCGAGTACCGGACGGGCTGCGCCCAGGGGGACCTGATGACCCGGCAGGCCCGCCGACGTATGGTTTTCCGCAGGTGGTGGAAGCGCGGCAACCGGTGGAACGGGGGGTACGGCGGAGGATGGTGCGGGAGAGCAGCGGCAGCCCCCGGGGACACGAGGGACTCCGGTCCGGGGACCCGTACGCGGAGCAGGAGGAGTTCTCGCGCCGCACCCTGGCCGCGGCGGGCTTCCCGGTGTACGGGGCGGCCGGGCCCGACCGGTACGGGGAGGCGCTCACCGCCTTCGAGACCTCCGACGGCGAACTCGACTGGGTCGAGCTGCGCTGCGGCGACGGAAGCTCCCCCGACGGCCCGTACCTGACCGTGCGCACCCACCGGCCCGGCGCCGAGGGCCGCGGGCGGCTGCCCGACCTGGAGGACGTCGTCGAGGACGAGCGGGACCGCGTCCACGAGCAGCTGGGCATCGACGAGGGCGACGGGCCCGGGCGGGTCCGGGCGCTGCGCGAGTGGATCAACGTCGACGGCGAGCCCCGGGCCGTGGAGGTGCACGAGGACCGCCGGGACTGCCTGCTCGGCGACGGACCGGGCCCCGGCGCCGGGCCGGTCTGGGCCGGCCGGCTGCGGCTGAACGGGGTCACCGTCACGGTGTGCGGGCGCGGGATGGCGCCCGGCGAGGTGGAGCTGGCCGCGGTCGGCGACTTCGAGCGGCACATCCGGGGGCGCACCGAGCTGCTGCGCCGGCTGGCCGCGCAGCGCGGCCGCTGGGTCCCGGTCGAGGAGCGCGAACTCGCCCCCGTCAGCGGGCTGGAGGCGCACCGGGCGGTGATCGCGCACGGTATCGCCGAGTCCGCCGCGATCGAGGCGCAGGTCCGCGCCCGGCGCACCCCGCGGCTGCCGCGCGGACTGCGCGGCGAGGCCGGCGCGCTGCGCCGCGAGGCGGCGGTCCGTCAGCAGATGCGGCTCGCCTCGGAGACCCGGGAGGAGGCGGTCGCCGCCGTCACCGCGATGGTCGGCCAGCTCACCCGGCTGTCCCAGCAGACCCATTGGCTGGTGGGCACCCCGGCGGGCGTCGCGGCGGTGGAGGAGTCGATCCGCTGGACGGTGTTCGCCAGCGAGGTGCCCAGTCTGCCGGCGCAACGGGCCTGGCAGCAGCTGTGGGCCGCCCGGGAGGTCCAGGAGGACTGGGAGGCCCAGCAGTTGGGGGAGCAGCTGTGGCTGTCGGCCTGGGAACAGTGGCGCACCACGCGGTGAACGGCGGGGGCTCGGCGGTCCACGGGTAGCGGTCGGGGCGGAGTCGTGCACACAAGTTCGGATACGGTCGGCAAAAGACCACCCTGACGAGGCGTCCGATTAACCGTCCGTTCACCGGGCAGGCCGAGTCTGCTGGGCGTCGACGACGAGCAGTCGCCGACCAGCACGCCACGCACCGGGGCCAGCCCGGTCGGGCGGCCCACTTCTCAGGAGTGACTCCCATGCCGCTGTCCCGCCGGGACTTCGTCAACCGTTCCACCCTCGTCGGCGCCGGCGTGCTGATCGCCGGCAGCGCCGAGGCCCTGGCCAGCGCCCCCGGCGCGATCGCCGCCCCGGTCGGCGGCGAGGCCGCCGCGGCTGCCGCCGCCGAGGCGGAGCGCGTCGCCGTCGGCTACGGCCCGCTGGTCGCCGACCCCGAGGGCCTGCTGGCCCTGCCCAAGGGCTTCTCGTACAAGGTGCTGAACCGTACGGGCGTCACCAAGCTGCGCACCGGCGAGTTCACCCCCAGCAACCACGACGGCACCTCCGCCTTCGAGGACGAGCGCGGCGGCAACCTGCTGGTCCTCAACCACGAGCTGGGCGGAGCCCGCGCCAACTGGCCGCACCCCGTGCCGCTGACCGAGGGCCACGTCTACGACCCGGGCGCGGCCGGCGGCTGCACCATCGTGCACGCCAAGGCCAACGGCAAGGTCGAGCAGTGGGTCGGCATCGCCGGCACCGCCACCAACTGCGCCGGCGGCGTCACCCCGTGGGGCACCTGGCTCTCCGGCGAGGAGACCGAGGACCGGGCCGGCAAGAACGGCTTCCTCAAGGACCACGGCTACGTCTTCGAGGTCGACCCCTTCGACGACGAGTACAACCGCGACCCGCAGCCGATCAAGGCCTTCGGCCGCTACGCCCACGAGGCCGTCGTCGTCGACCCCAAGCGCGGCCACGTCTACCTGACCGAGGACGCCTCCAACCCCAACGGGCTGCTCTTCCGCTGGACCCCGCCGGCCGGCTTCAAGCACGGCCGCTACAAGCTGCGCAAGCTCGCCGAGGACGCCGGCACCTTCGAGGCCTTCAAGGTCTTCGACTCGCACGGCAAGTTCATCGACGACCTCTCCCGCGCCACCGCGGTCGGCACCACCTACGGCTGCGACTGGGTGAAGGTCCCGGACCGCGATGCGAAGACGGTCTCCGTCCGCAAGCAGTTCAAGGACGGCGAGGTCACCCGCGCCCGCAAGCTGGAGGGCATGTGGTGGGGTGACGGCGGCTTCTACTTCGTCTCCAGCTTCGCCCGCCAGGAGAGCCCCGGCGCCGCCCACGACGGCCAGGTCTGGTTCTACAACCCGGCCCGCCGCACCATCACCCTCAAGGTGCTGCTCGGCGTCAACACCGACGTCCTGGGCGACCACGACAACTACGACGGCCCGGACAACATCACCGTCTCCCCGTACGGCGGCATCGTCATCGCCGAGGACGGCGAGGGCCAGCAGCACCTGTTCGGCGCGACCGAGGAGGGCCTGACCTACCCGATCGCCCGCAACGAGCTGAACATCGGCACCGCGGCCAAGCCGGAGTACAGCGAGTTCACCGGCGTGACCTTCTCGGACGACGGCCGGACCCTGTTCGCCAACATCCAGTCCCCCGGCATCCAGGTGGCCATCTCCGGCCCGTGGCGCCGGCTGAACGAGCACAAGCGCGGCCAGGGCTACGGCGCCTGACCCGCCACCGGCACGACGGGGGCCCGCTCCGGCGGGCCCCCGTCCCGCTTCCCGTACGGTGCGGCTACTCCTCGGCGGGCAGCCGCAGTTGCAGCATCGCCAGCAGCCGCTGCTGCGGCTGGGCCAGGTCGACGCCGGTCAACTGCTCGGCCCGGCGCACCCGGTAGCGCAGGGTGTTGGGGTGGATGTGCAGAGCCTCGGCCGCCACCCGCACCTCGCCCAGCGCGTCCAGCCAGGCCAGCACCGACTCGGCGAGCCGGGTGCCGTGCCGCCGGTCGTACTCGGTGAGCGCGGTCAGCCGCGGATCGCGCAGGCCGCCCCGCTCCTGCAGCAGCGCCAGCACCTCGCTGACCAGCACCTCCGCCTGCACGTCGATCAGCGCCGCGACCTCCAGGCCGACCCCGCCGCGGCCCATCGCGTCCAGGATCCGGTCCGCCTGCGCCCGCGACTCGGGCACCCGGGCCAGACCGTCCACCGTCGCGCCGACGGCCGCCCGCAGCGGGACACCCAGGTGCTCCCGGGCCGCCTCCACCACCTCCTGCGCCCAGCCCCGCACGGTCGCCAGCGGCAGCGCCGGCGGCAGCTCCGGCAGCAGCACGTACACCCGGTCCTCGATCGGGGCGAGCAGCGCGCTGCGGTGCCGCGCCGCGGTGTGCACCGAGATCAGACCCGTCACCTCGGCCCGCGCGGTCACCTCGGCGGTCCGCGCGCTGTACGCCAGCACGGTGGCCGGGCGCCGCACGTCCAGCCCCAGGTGGGTGGCCAGCGACTGCGGGCCGGTCGACCCCTCCAGCAGCCCGGTCAGCAGGGTTCGGGTCAGCCGGACGTCCGCGGACAGCTCCCGGCGCCGGCGCACCAGCTGCGCCGCCGCCACCCGGGCCGCGCCCACCAGCGCCTGCTCGGCCAGCGGCGCCAGCGGCCGGGCGCCCTCCTGCACCCAGATGGTGCCGAGCGGCTGCGCCCCGGCCCGGATGCCGATCGCCAGCCGCCGGCGCAGCCCCAGTTCGGGGTGCGGGTCCACCGCGATCGGGGTGTCGGAGGTGCGCAGGTGCTGGAAGATGCCCCACTCGCGGAGCTTGGAGAGGTACGGCTCCGGCCCCTGCCAGCCCAGGATGGACAGCCGCCGCAGGTCGTCCACCTCGTCGGAGTCGGAGGAGCGCGAGTAGGCGAGGACCCGGCTGGAGGTGTCCTCGATCGAGACGATGCCGCCGGTCAGCACGGCCACCGTCTGGGCGAGCGAGAACAGGTCGCCGACGTTCTGCTCGGTCACGCCCGGGGTGTCCGGTGCGTCCGGGCCGGCGATGATCGCGCGGGCCAGCGAGTCCAGGTGCTCCCAGCGGGTCTCCCGGCGCACCGACAGCAGCGCCACGCCCGCCTCGGTGGCCGCCTCGCGCAGCGCGTCCGCCTGGCCGGGGGCGTCCAGCTTGACCGCGACGGCCGCCGCCCGGGCCCGCCCGGCCGCCCGCAGCGCCGGCAGGGCGGCCCGGCCGCGGGCGCCGATGGCCAGGACCAGCTCGCCGGGCGCGGCGGTGGGAGGGTCCTCCGGGTCGAGGATCGCCACGTCCCGGACGGGGACGTCCAGCCCCTGCGGGGCGGTCTGCAGCTCCACCAGCGGCTCGCCGAGGGACATCAGCAGCTGCCGGAGGGGGAGGCCGGGGGTCGTCATCGCGGCTCCTTCGTCGTACCGGACAACGCCGTACGGATGACTTTAGCCGCCCGGCCAATCAAGTGGCCCCTCGGGCAGGAATAGCGTTCGTCCTGTGGCCGACGTGCGACCCGCGTCGGCATCCCCCGCATGAACGAAGGAGAGCGTGCGCTCATGGATGCTGTGACCCAGGTCCCCGCGCCGGTGAACGAGCCGGTCCACAGCTACGCCCCCGGCAGCCCGGAACGGGCCCGCCTGGAGGCCAAGCTGAAGGAGCTGGGCGGCCAGGAGCCGGTCCAGCTGACCATGACGATCGACGGTGAGCGCCGGATGGGCGGCGGCACCGAGATCCACGTCGTCCAGCCGCACAACCACGCGGCGAGGCTCGGTACCCTGCGCAACGCCACCCAGGCGGACGCGCAGGACGCCATCGACGCTGCCCTGGCCGCCGCCCCGGCCTGGCAGGCGCTCTCCTTCGACTCCCGCGCGGCGATCTTCCTCAAGGCCGCCGACCTGCTGGCCGGCCCCTGGCGCGAGACGCTGGCCGCCGCCACCATGCTCGGCCAGTCCAAGACCGCCCAGCAGGCCGAGATCGACACCCCCTGCGAGCTGGTCGACTTCCTGCGCTTCAACGTGCACTTCGCCCGCCAGATCGTGGCCGAGCAGCCGATCTCCTCGGACGGCGTGTGGAACCGCAGCGACCACCGCCCGCTGGAGGGCTTCGTCTACGCGATCACCCCGTTCAACTTCACCGCGATCGCCGGCAACCTGCCGACCGCGCCCGCGCTGATGGGCAACGTGGTGCTCTGGAAGCCGTCCCCCACCCAGCAGTTCTCCGCGCACCTGCTGATGCAGCTGCTGGAGGAGGCCGGCCTGCCCAAGGGCGTCATCAACATGGTCACCGGCGACGGCCTGGCCGTCTCCGAGGTCGCCCTCAAGCACCCGGAGCTCGCCGGCATCCACTTCACCGGCTCCACCGCCACCTTCCAGCACCTGTGGCGCGAGGTCGGCAACAACATCGCCGGCTACCGCTCCTACCCGCGGATCGTCGGCGAGACCGGCGGCAAGGACTTCCTGCTCGCCCACCCGTCGGCCGACCCGGCCGTGCTGAAGACCGCGATGACCCGCGGCGCCTTCGAGTTCCAGGGCCAGAAGTGCTCGGCGCTCTCCCGCGCCTACGTCCCCGCCTCGCTCTGGGCCGGCCTCAAGGACGCGTTCCGCGACGAGGTCGAGGGCCTGACCATGGGCGACGTCACCGACCTGACGAACTTCATGTCGGCCGTCATCGACGAGCGCGCCTTCGCCAAGAACAAGGCCGCCATCGACCGCGCCCAGGCCGACCCGCAGGTCGAGGTCCTGGCCGGCGGCACCTACGACGACTCGGTCGGCTACTTCGTCCGCCCGACCGTCCTGGTCTGCCAGGACCCGGCGAGCGAGTACTTCAAGGACGAGTACTTCGGCCCGATCCTCGCCGTGCACGTCTACGAGGACGAGGCGTACGAGGAGACCCTGGCCCAGCTGGAGTCCGTCTCCGCCTACGGCCTGACCGGCGCGATCATCGCCCAGGACCGCGCGGCCGTCCAGGACGCCATGAAGAAGCTGCGCTTCGCGGCCGGCAACTTCTACATCAACGACAAGCCCACCGGCGCCGTCGTCGGCCAGCAGCCCTTCGGCGGCGGCCGGGCCTCCGGCACCAACGACAAGGCCGGCGCCAAGCAGAACCTGGCCCGCTGGACCTCGACCCGCTCGGTCAAGGAGACCTTCGTCCCGCCGACGGACTACCGCTACCCGCACATGGGCTGAGTGCCCGCCCGCCGGGGGGTGGCCCCACCCACGAGCCACCCCCCGGCCCCCCTTTCTGCCACCCTTAGAAGCATGAGCTCCAGGAGTCACGATGCTCCGTTCCGCCCTCCTCGCGGCCTCGCGCTCCCCGCAGGTCCGCACCGTGGTCGAGAAGTTCCCGCCGACCCACGCCATCGTCGAGCGCTTCGTCGCCGGTGAGAAGCTCGACGACGCCGTGACCGCGTGCGACGACCTGGTCGCCACCGGCCGGAAGGTCACCCTCGACCACCTCGGCGAGGACACCCGGGACGCCGCCCAGGCCGCCGGCACCGCCGAGGCGTACGAGCTCCTGCTCGCCGCCCTCAAGGACACCGGCCTCGCGGCCGGCGCCGAGGTCTCGGTCAAGCTGTCGGCCGTCGGCCAGTTCCTGCCGGTGGACGGCGAGAAGATCGCCCTGGAGAACGCCCGCCGGATCTGCGAGGCCGCGGCCGACGCCGGCACCACGGTGACCCTCGACATGGAGGACCACACCACCACCGACTCCACCCTGGCCATCGCCCGCGAGCTGCGCGCCGACTTCCCGTGGCTGGGCGTCGTCCTCCAGGCGTACCTGCGCCGCACCGAGGCCGACTGCCGCGAGTTCGCCGGCGCCGGCTCCCGGGTCCGCCTGTGCAAGGGCGCCTACAAGGAGCCCGAGTCGGTCGCCTTCCAGGGCAAGCACGAGGTCGACCTGGCCTACGTCCGCGCCCTGAAGGTCCTGATGGCCGGCGAGGGCTACCCGATGATCGCCTCGCACGACCCCAGCATGATCAAGATCGCCGGCCAGCTCGCCGAGTGGAACGGCCGCAAGCGCGACTCCTTCGAGTACCAGATGCTCTTCGGCATCCGCCCCGAGGAGCAGCTGCGGCTCGCCGCCGAGGGCAACACCATGCGGGTCTACCTCCCGTACGGCGAGGAGTGGTACGGCTACTTCATGCGCCGCCTCGCGGAGCGCCCGGCCAACCTGACCTTCTTCCTGCGCGCCATGGCGACGCGCGGCTGAGGTCCCGTGTACGGCGGCCCGCACCCCTTGTGGAAGGGGGGTGCGGGCCGTTCACGTACGCCCGCTCCGGCCCTGCCCGCTCCGTTCGCGCCTGCCGGTCCGTACCGGTTCCGGCGAGCCGGGGCGGTGCGGGCGGCTGCCCCGGTAGGGTGCCGACGTGCCTGCCGAGCCGGGGAGTCGTGGTGCTGTGCTGAAGCGGTTCGCTGACCTGTCCACACCGCTGGTGGCCGACGCCTGCGTCCGGCTCGGGGTGCCCCCCAGGTCCGCGCCCGCCGGGATCCGCGCCGTCGCGGGCGCCGGTACGGGCGCCGCCCGGCTGGCCGGACGGGTGCTGCCGGTCCGGCACTACGGCAGCGTGGACGTCTTCCTGGAGGCCTTCGGCGCGGCCCGGGAGGGCGACGTCCTGGTCGTCGACAACGGCGGCCGGACCGACGAGGCGTGCATCGGCGACCTCGCCGTCCTGGAGGCACAGGCCGCCGGGGTGGCCGGACTGGTCGTCTGGGGGCTGCACCGCGACACCCCCGAACTGGTCGGGATCGGCCTGCCGGTGTACAGCTACGGCAGCCTGCCGCTCGGCCCGCTCCGGCTCGACCCGCAGGAGCCCGAGGCCCTCACCGCGGCCCGCTTCGGACCGCACCGGGTCGACGCCCGCGACGTGGTGCTCGCGGACGACGACGGGGTGCTGTTCGTCGAGGCGGCCCGGGTCGAGGAGGTGCTCGCCGCGGCGGAACGGATCCGCGACACCGAGCGCGCGCAGGCCGACCGGATCCGGGCGGGCGAGACGCTCCGCGCGCAGACCTCCTTCGACGCCTACCTCCGGCGGCGCGCCGCCGACCCGGCGTACAGCTTCCGACAGCACCTGCGGCGGACCGGCGGGGCGATCGAGGAGTAGCTCCGACGATGCCCGCCGGGCCGGGCCGGTTCAGGCCGACCCGAGCCACGGCCGCCAGGGCCCGGCGAGCACCAGCCCGGCCAGCCGCCGGTAGCCGCCGGCCCCCGGGTGGGCGCCGTCCCCGGCCAGCGCCTCGGCGGTCCAGACCGGATCGGCGGCCAGCTCCCGGGTCACCGGCGTGAACGGCACGCCCTGCGCGGTGCAGAGCTCCGCCATCCGGTCGGCCGTCGCGGCCAGCCGCTCCAGTGCCCCGGGCCCGGCGTCGACCACCGGCGGCGGGCCCACCACCAGGGCCCGGACGCCCAGCTCGCGGCAGCCGTCCAGCAGCGTGGCGAGGTTGCGGAGGGTGTCCGCCGGGGCGACCCGGGGGCGGCCGTCCTCGAGCATCGCGTCGTTGGCGCCGAACGAGACGACCAGCCGGTGGTCGGCGCCGGGCACCGACCGGGCCGCCCACTCCGGCCGCCAGCGCGCCAGGACGTCCGCGGAGGTGTTGCGGCGGACCCCCAGGTTGAACGCGGTGATCCCGGCGCCGGACCCCTCCAGCACCCGCCCCACCCAGCCGCGGTACTCCGGATCGCCGATGCCCTGGACGAAGGAGTCGCCGACGAACACGATGCGCAGGTCAGTGATCAGCATCGGTGGATGGTAGGGGAGTCGGGGCCGCCGGGGTGCACCTGCCCGGCCCTCGGACCGCGCCGCCGCCCGGGTGGTGGGCCGATGATCAGTCAATCATGATCGTGGGGAAGGGGGTTGGCGCGTCCCGGCGGTGCCGGCCGGACGTCCTCAGGTCCGCTTCAGGACGTGCTGGCGCAGCGCTCCGAGGAGGGGGAGCACCGAGCCGTCGACGCCGCCCTCGGTGACGGCGAGGATGGCGTCGATCACCGAGCGGGCGATCTCCCGGGCGGCGTCGACGTCGTCGCCCGCCGAAGCGGCCCAGGCCTGCTGGGTCTCGGAGAGGACGGAGCAGATCCGGGCGACCACGTTCCGGGCGAGCCGCTCGGACGCCTCGTCGAACTCCTCCGCGGACATCTCGCCGTTGATCCCGAAGGCCAGCGCGAGGATGTTGGTGACGGTGAACTCCCCGTAGCGGGCGAGCAGCAGGGGCAGCGGCTGTTCCTCCGGGCGGCGCGCGGCGAGGGCCGCCAGCGCCTCCTCGTCCTCCCGCCAGGCGGCTTCGAGCGCGGCCAGCGCGCGCAGGGACTCTTCGTCGGTCAGGCCACGGTCTGTCATGCCTCGACACCGTACGCGCAGCTGCGCCCCGATTCGGGCCGCTTGCGCAGAACGCCGCTGATCTGGGGAAATCGGGGCGAAGTCCGGTCCCGATCCGGCATCATGACGCCCGCGACGACGCCGGGGGCGCCCGGGAGCCGTAGGGCTTGTCTGACAAGCCCCGGTGGTTCCCGGAGCGCCCCCGGTCGGTCGGGTGCTGCGGTCCGGATCAGAGCATCGACGCGGCGGGCTTGATCATGGCGCGGGCGGTCTTGGCGTCCACGTACTCGCCGATCGCCGTCATGACCCACTCGCCGGAGTACTGGCGGACCAGCTTGCACATCACCACGCCGGTGCGCGACTCGGACTGGGTGAGGTCGAAGCGGACCAGCTCCTGGTTGGAGGAGGCGTCCACCAGCCGGCAGTAGGCGCTCTTGACCTCGGTGAACTTCTGCCCGGAGAAGGAGTTGACCACGAAGACCAGGCCGCAGACCTCGGGCGGCAGGCCCTCCAGGTGGACGGTGATCGACTCGTCGTCGCCGCCGCCCTCGCCGGTGAGGTTGTCGCCGGAGTGGGCGATCGCACCGTTGAAGATCGCCAGCTTCATGAACCAGGCGGTGTCCAGCTTCTCGCGCCGGGCGTCGAAGGCGATGCAGGAGGCGTCGAGGTCGATGTTGCGGCCGCGGCCGGCGGGCTCCCAGCCCAGGCCCATCCGGATCGAGGAGAGGAACGGCTTGCCGCCCTTCTCCAGCGAGACCGAGCCGCCCTTGGTGAGGCTGACCCGGCCCTTGTCCAGGGTGACCTTGGTGAGCGAGGGGGCGGCCGGCGCGGGCGCGGCGGGGGCCGCCGGGGCGGCGGCCGGAGCCGGGTAGGCGAGCCGCGGGTCGACCGGGGCCGGCGGCGCCTGCGGGGTCTGCGGAGCCGGCGGGGCCGCGACCGGGGCGGGGGCGGGCGGGGCGACCGGCGCCGGGGCGGCGACCGGGGCCGCCGCGGCGGGCTCCTCGTCGACGCTGACCCCGAAGTCGGTGGCGATGCCGGCCAGGCCGTTGGCGTAGCCCTGGCCGACCGCGCGGACCTTCCAGGCGCCGTTGCGCTGGTAGACCTCGACCACGATCAGCGCGGTCTCCCGGGTGAGGGCCGGCGGGGTGAAGGTGACCAGCACCTGGCCGCTGTCGGCGTCCCGCACGGTGGCGGTCGGCTCCATGCCCGCGAAGGTGGCGCCGGCCTCGTCCGGGCTGGCGGTGACCACCACCTTGGTGATGCCCGCCGGGAGCCCCGTGGTGTCGATGACGATGGCGTCGGGGGCGCCGGCGGAGGCCGGGCGGTGGGTGACGCCGGGGCCGCTGGGGGCGTTGTAGAACACGAAGTCGGCGTCCGAGCGGACCTTACCGGCATCGGTGAGCAGCAGGCCCGAAACGTCCAGCGCCTTGGGCGCGGTGACCTCGACGGTCACCCGCGCGGCGGTCAGCGGGGCGTTGCCGCCTTGGGTCAGGACCGTGGACACGAACTCCTCCTCGGATGCGGGGATGCAGCGGTGCGGTGGCGCGGCGTGCGGGGCCGCTGGGTTGGCCGCCGTGCCGACTGCCCCCACAGTAACGAACGGGCTCGCCCGTGCGGGCGGCAGACGGGCCGTGACCTGTCGGATCGTATGCGTGCGCGGGGGGTGGAGGATGCTCCGGGGGCCGCCCGGGCGACCGCTCGGGAGGGTGCCGGGACGGGCATCGGATCCGGCGCCGGGGCGGGCGCCGGGGAGGGCGCCCGGGGAGGTGCGTCAGCGGGCGGCGGTAAGGGGTGCCTGCGGGCCGCCGGGGGCGCCGGTCGGGGCGGTGCCCGGGAGGCCGGTCGGGGTGTCGGCGGGGACGGGCTGCGCGGACGGCTCGAAGGTGCCGAGGGCGGCCACCGCGCGCGGGCGCTCGATGCCGAAGCCGGCGGCGTTCCAGCTCTCCGCCGCGGCCTTCTGTGGGCCGGTCGGCGGGGCCGTCCGGGCGCCGCGCACCCCGAAGCTGTAGCGGCCGGGCCGGACGTCGGTGCCGTCCGGGACGGTGAAGCGGTAGACCAGCGAGCCGCGCTCCTGGTGGGCGGTGGCGACCGCGCCGGGCAGGTCGGTCCAGGCGCTGCCCCCGACGGGCCCGCGGCCGCCGGGCAGCAGACGGAACTCGGCCTGCAGGGCGGTCAGCGGCTCGGTGACGGTGAGGTCGAGCCGGTGGTGGCTGCCGTCCCGGCCGACCGACTGCACGGTGGCGAGGCCGGCCAGGGCGCGGTCCGCGATGCCCTCCCCGTCGGTGCCGTCCGGGCCGGCGCCATCCCAGGTGCCGTCGTCCGGGTCGGTGCCGTCCTGGTCGGAGCCCTCCGGGGCCGCGGCCTCCGGGCCGGTGCCGCCGGTGGCGGTCGAGGCGGGGGCGTCGCCGCCGTGCCCGGGGGTGCCGGGGCCCTCCGGGCCGGGGGCCGCCCAGGCAGGCGGGAAGCCCACCAGCGGGCGCGGATCGGTCGGCGCGGGGGTGTCGGAGGGGACGCCCGCCCCGGTGCCGGTGCCGGTGGCGGGGTGCGGGGCGTCCGGGCCGGGGGCGCTCGGCGAGGCGGCGGGGGCCGGGGTGCCGCTCCCGACCGGCTGCGGGTCCGGGGTGCTCCGGGTCGGGCGGTCGGTGGCCGCGGTGGCGGTGGGCGAGGCCGTCCCGGTGGGGGCCGCGGGGCCGGCGGACGGCGAGCCCGAGGCGACGGGGTGCGAGGCGGTGGCGGAGGGCTCGTGGGCGGGCGGTCCGGCCGGGGTGTGCGGGGTGCCGGTGTCCGGGCCGCTGCCGTCGCCGTCGGGACGGTCGGGCGGGGGAGCGCTGGTCCCGATCCGGGCGACGCCCGCGCGCCGGCCGACGCCCTGCTGCTCGTTGAGGAGCAGGGTGGTGGCGATGCTGATGCCGACGACCGTGGACATGGCCATCGCGGCGCCGGAGAACCGGAGGGTGGGCAGCCGGAGCCGGCCGCCGAAGGGCTTCGGCCGACTGTGCCGTCCCTGGCGCGCGGTGCTCCCGCCCGTGTGGAACACCGTTCCCTCGGTGTCCTCCCGGAGAACCACCGGACCCCCCCTCCCCTGATGTCGTCCCGGTACCGCCCCGGCCGCCCCGGCCGCACCGTCCGGCGGCGGACCGGCGGACCGGTTCGAACGAACCGTCCCGAACCGGCCGAAGTCGACTGCTGCCGCCCCAACCCGCCGTCGGCGTCGACGTATTGTCCCACGCCCGCCGAGCCGTCTGACATGTCCCCGTACGAACACGGCACGTCCGACGGGCGCGCTTCCGTCGAACAGGGCAGGAGCGAGGGCCCGTTCGGCGGCCCGCGCGGACGGGGGCACGAGCGTAGCAGCGCCCGACCGGTCCGCGATCGTTCCCCGCCGGTAACCGGCGGGGGCCCGTTCGCCCGTTCGGGAACGGCGAACTGACGGACCGTCCGATGCCCGGAGGAGGATCGTGCAGCCCGCGAGGGGATCGTTGCAACCCCCTTGCAACCCTTGCCCGGGTCGCCCGGGATGACGCAGGCTGATGACATCCCACGCCGTTCCCGGAGAGATGGTCATGTCGTCCGACCCCCTGCCAGCACCCTCCAGTGCCCCTCTCGCCGCTACCCCCACGGGCGGCGATGAGGCAGGCTCCACCGCCGCTCCGGCGGCGGTGGAGGAGGTGCTCACCCTGCGGATCTCGCTGGGCGAGGAAGTGGTCGGCGAGGTGCGGACCAGGTTCCGCTTCGAGGCGGCGCGCCCGTACGAGGTGATGCTGACCTTCCACGTCGGACGCTCCGACGAGGCCGACTGGGTGTTCTCCCGGGACCTGCTGCGCGACGGCCTCGGCGCGCTGAGCGGCCAGGGCGACGTCAAACTGTGGCCCGCGTACTGCCCCTGCCACGGCTCGACCCTCCACCTCGCGCTCGAATCGCCGCACGGCAGCGCGCTGTTGGAGGTCTCCAGGCCCAAGGTGCAGAGCTGGCTGGACCGTACCTACGCCCTGGTCTCCGAGGAGGCCGAGCGCGCCTACGGGCCGACCGACGCCCAGCTGTCCGCACTGCTCGCCGGCGGTTGGTGAACCGGCGCCTGGTGAACCGGCGCCTGGTGAGCCGACGCCTGGTGAACCGGTGCTTGGTGAACCGGTCCCTGGTGGACCTGTGCCTGGTGGACCTGCGGCCGGTGCCCGGCCGAGGGGTGTCCGGGCTGCGGGTGCCCGGTGGTCTGATGCCCGGCGGTCTGGTGCCCGGGCGGCCGCGGCTCGCCCGGACGGCCGCGCCGGCCCGGTAGCCGGGCCGGCCCCGGCAGCCGTACCGCCCCCGCCGCCAGCCCCGCCCGCAGCCGGCGCACCGCCGGGGCCGAGGAGGTCGGCAGCAGGTCGTACGGGTCCTCGGGGCCGTCCACGGAGACTCGCACCGAGTCGGTGAAGCGGTACGGCCGGTGGGCCAGCAGCCCGCCCAGGTGGCGCCGGAGCCGGGAGAGCTCGGCACGGACGGTGACCGTCCGGCCGGGGTCGCCGAACAGGCCCTCCGCGAGCCGGGCCGCGCTGAGCCCGTTGGGCTCGGTGGCGAGCAGCAGCAGCACCTCGGCGTGGCGCGGGCTGAGCGCGTGCGACCAGCTGCCGGCCGTGCCGTGCACGGAGAGTTCGGGCCGCTCGGGGCGGCGCAGGTCGAGCCGGAGCCGGGCGCCCTCGGCCTGTTCGGCGCTCGCGCCCGCCGCGTCGGGGCCGTCCGGGGACTGCACCGGGCGGACCAGCCAGCCGTCGGCCAGCGGTTCGACCAGGCACTCGCCGAGGCTGGGCAGCCACTGCACCGGGCCGGGCGCCCAGCCGTCGGCGGGCAGCCGCAGTCGGGTGGTGGGCGGCAGCCCGGCCGCCGCCGCCGTCCAGCCGGCCGCGTCGACGACCAGCGCCGGGCCGTGCAGCCGGGCCAGCAGCGGGGTGGCCACGGTGCGCAGGTGGTGCAGCGACTCCAGGCGGCGGGCCCGCAGCTCGGTCTCGGCGAGCCGGGCGGCGGTGGCGGTCAGTTGCAGCAGGTAGGGCTGGACGTTCTGCGCGGGGCCGCTGAGGTTGACCACGCCGACCAGCCGGCCGGTGCTCGGGTCGTGCACCGGGGCGGCCACGCAGGTCCAGGCGTGGTGGCTGCGCAGGTAGTGCTCGGCGGAGTGGACCTGCATCGGGCGCTCGGCCCGCAGCGCGCTGGCGATGCCGTTGGTGCCGACGTTCTCCTCCACCCAGCGGGCGCCGGTGAGGAAGCCGATCCGGTCGGCGCTGCGGCGCAGTTGCCGTTCGCCCTCCTGCCACAGGACGTGGCCCTCGGCGTCGGCGACGGCGAGCAGCAGCGGGGTCTGGCCCATCGGGGCCAGCAGGGTGTCCCGCAGGACGGGCAGCAGCGGGTCCAGCCCGCTGACCCGGCGGCGGTGCTCCACCTCGGCGGGCCCGAGGTGGACGGCGGCGGCGCCGCGGTCCGGGTCCAGGCCGAGGCGGCGCAGGCGCTCCCAGGAGTCGCCGATCTCGGGGCGGGGGGTCTCGGCCGGCGCGCTCGGGCCGGTGCGGGCGGCGGTCCGCAGGTCGGCGGTGTCGCGGGGCGGCCGGTCGGAGGAGAGCACACGGTCGTGGAGCGCGGCGAGCTCCGCCGTGGTCGGCGCGGGTCGGCGCCCGGTGCGCCGGGACTGCCCGCCGGGTTGCCGTCCGGTCTGCCGCACTCGGTGCTCCTCGCCGCCGTCCGCCGGCACGCCGGGACCGGCGCGCTGACGAAAGATTACGGGTGCTGCCCGGGGATGGGGACGGAGTCGGCGAATGGCAGGGGATTTGCCGCAGGGGCACGGAAGGCGGTGGTTCCGGGCGTCCCGGTGGCCCCGCGCGGACCGTCCCGGTGGCCTCTCCCGGACCCTCCCGCCGACCCCGTGCGGACCGTCCCGGTGGCCCCGCGCGGACCGTCCCGGTGGCCCTGCCGGGGCGGCCGGTGGACGATCGGAGGAGGGGGCCAGGCTGCCGCGGGAGGACCGGTGACCGCCCTGTCCGTCGACCTGCTGGACGCGTCGTCGCTGCTCGCGGCCTTCGGGGCGCTCGGCATCTTCGTCGTACTGTTCGCCGAGACCGGACTGCTGGTCGGCTTCTTCCTGCCCGGCGACTCGCTGCTGTTCACCGCGGGGCTGCTCTGCGTGCCCGGGGCGACCGACGGACCGCAGCTGGAGCTGTACCAGGTGCTGCCGGCCGCGCTGGCGGGGGCGGTGCTGGGTGCCCAGACCGGCTACCTGATCGGCCTGCGCGGCGGGCGCGCGCTGCTCGCCCGGACCCGCCGACGAAGCCTGCTGGAGGGGGCCGCACGGGCCGAACGGCTGCTCGACCGGTACGGGCACGGCCGGGCGATCGTGCTGGCCCGGTTCGTGCCGGTGGTGCGGACGGTGCTGAACCCGCTCTGCGGGGTGGTCCGGGTGCCGGTGCGCACCTTCACCTTCTGGCAGGTTGCGGGCGGGGTGGTGTGGACGGTGGGCCTGGTGCTGGCCGGGTACGCGCTCGGCTCGTCGGTACCCGATATCGACCGCTATCTGCTACCCCTGGTCGGTCTGGTAGTAGTTGTCTCCGTGATTCCGATCGTTCTCGAAGTGTTCCGCGCGCGGAAGGCCGGCCGCACCGGCTCCGGGCCCGACGGCTCCGGGCCCGACGGCAGCGGCCGCACCGGCTCGGGGCCCGACGGCTCCGGTGCCGCGGACGGCCGTGCCGAGCGGGCCGACCTGCCCGGTCCGGACCGCCGCGGCGGTGACGGTACGTGACGGAGGAGCGGCTCGCCGTCTACGACGGCAGCGGGGTCTCGGGCGGCCTCTACACCCGGGTGGTCGGCTGGGCCGACGCCGCGCCCGGCTGGCTGGACGAACTGGTGCGGCTCTGGTCGGCGCTCGGCCTGACCCTGTTCGCCGTGCTGATGGTGCTGGCCTGGTGGCGGGCGCGCGGCGCCGGCCCCGTGGTGATGGCCCGGGTGCTCGCCTCGCCGCTGGTGGTGGTCGCCGCATACGGGGTGAACTCCGCGCTGAAGGGCCTGGTGGAGGAGGTGCGGCCGTGCGCGCAGCTCCTGGTGGGCGGCACGCTGGAGTCCTGTCCGCCGGCCGGCGACTGGTCGTTCCCGAGCAACCACTCGGTGACCGCCTTCGCCGCGGCGACCGCGCTCGGCTGCGTCGACCGGCGGCTGGGGCGGGTGGCCGCGGTGGCCGCCGTGCTGATGGCGCTCTCCCGGGTCTGGGTGGGCGTGCACTACCCGCACGACGTGCTGATCGGTTCCCTGGTCGGCGTCCTGGTGGCGCTGCCGCTGACCCTGGTCGCGGGCCGGGCGGCGCCGCTGGTCGAGCGGGCGCGGGCGGGTTCGCTGCGGCCGCTGCTCGGGGCCGGGGCCGCGGCGGCGGGCGGGGTTCCGCGCTGAGCGCTCCGACCCTTGTGCGGGCGGGGTGGCAGGGAGAGCATGTGAGCCGGGCGCGGAGCCCCTGGGGATCCGGGGCGCCCGCCCGGCTCAGCCGTGCCAGCGGAGGGATGCGCCAATGCCGTACCGTCTCGACATCACGCAGGGTGACTGGCCGACCGGGGATCCGGCCCGGGTGGAGGAGTTCCGCAAGGGCGTGGAGGGCCTCCTCGCCGAGAGCCTGGTGCTCAGCCTCGCCACCGCGGGCCCGGAGCGCGGCCCGCACGCCAACCTGGCGTTCTTCGCGTACGACGAGGACCTCGTCCTGTACTTCGTCAGCGAGCGCTCCACCCGGCACAGCCTGCACCTGACCGAGGAGGCGCGGGCCGCCGCGACGGTCTTCCTGCCGCCGCCGGTCTTCGGCGAGCAGCTGCGCGGCGTCCAGCTGGCGGGCAGTGCGGGGGAGGCGTGGGGGCGGCAGGCCGAGGCGGCGCTGGCCGCGTACCGGGAGCGGTTCCCGTCCTTCGCGCCGGACGACGCGACGCAGCGGCTGTTCCTGACCGGCGGGGGTGCGGCGGCGCTGTACCGGTTCCAGGTGGAGGAGCTGACGGTGGTGGACGAGCCGGCCTTCGGACGCCGCAACTACCTGCGGGCGAAGGTGGCGCGCTGAGCCCGGGTGCCGCCGGGTTGTCTGTACAACTTTTCGAGGTGGTTCACCTCCGGGCCCCCGCCCGGACGCCCCTCGGACACCTGGCGGCACCAGCCTGGCCGCATGAGAGTCATCGTCGTAGGAGCGGGCGTGCTCGGCACCATGCACGCCTGGCAGGCCGTCGAGCGCGGCCACGAGGTCGTCCACCTGGAGCGCGAGACCGAGGCGCGCGGCGCCTCGGTGCGCAACTTCGGTCTGGTCTGGGTCAGCGGTCGGGCCGGCGGCGAGGAGCTCGCCACCGCCCTGCGCGCCCGCGAGCTGTGGGAGCGCATCGGCGCCGAGGTGACCGGACTCGGCTTCCGCGCCAACGGTTCGCTCACCGCCGTCCGGACCGCCGCCGAACTCGCCGTCGCCGAGCAGGCCCTGACCCTGCCCGACGCCGCCGAGCGCGGCTACCGGCTGCTCGACCCCGCCGAGGCCCGGGCGCTCAACCCCGCCCTGCGCGGCGGGCTGCTCGGCGCCCTGCACTGCGAACGGGACGCCGCCGTCGAGCCGCGCACCGCCCAGCCGGCCCTGCGCCGGGCGCTGGAGCGGAGCGGCCGCTACACCTTCCTGCCCGGCCGCGAGGTCCGCGAGGTGATCGGCGAGCGCGCCGTCCGCGACGACCACGGCGAGGTCCACCACGGCGACCTGGTGGTCCTCTGCACCGGCGCCTGGCTGGGCGGCCTGGTCCGCGAACTGGCTCCCGCCCTGCCCGTCCGCCGGGTCCGGCTGCAGATGATGCAGACCGACCCGCTCGACGAGCCGCTGACCACCTCGGTCGCCGACGGCGACAGCTTCCGCTACTACCCGGCCTTCGCGGGCAGCGCCCTGGAGCGGCTGAAGGCCGTCCAGCCCCAGCCGGAGACCGCCGCCGAGCACCGGATGCAGCTGCTGATGGTCCAGCGCCGCGACGGCGGGCTCACCGTCGGCGACACCCACGAGTACGACCAGCCCTTCGGCTTCGACGTCGTGGAGGACCCGTACGACCACCTCGCCGCCGTCGCCGAGGACCTGCTCGGCCGGCCGCTGCCCCGCATCCGCCGCCGCTGGGCCGGGGTGTACGCGCAGTGCGTCGACACCACCCGGGTCGTCCACCGCGAGCGGGTCCGGGACGGCGTCTGGCTGGTCACCGGACCGGGCGGACGCGGAATGACCTGCTCGCCCGCCATCGCCGAGACCACCGCCGACCTCGCCAACCTGTAAAGGCAGCTACCGCATGAGCACCGACATCCGCCTGGTCGTCCTCGACATGGCCGGCACCACCGTCGCCGACGACGGACTGGTCGAGCAGGCCTTCCGCGCTGCCGCGGGAGCCCTCGGCGTCGAGCCCGACGGCCCGGAGCACGCCCGCATGCTGGAGCACGTCCGGGCCACCATGGGCGAATCCAAGATCTCCGTCTTCCGCCACCTCTTCGGCGCCGAGGACCGGGCCCGGCAGGCCAACCTGGCCTTCGAGGCCGCCTACCACGACCTGGTCGACGCCGGCCACTGCGCCGCCCTGCCCGGCGCCGCCGAGGCGATCGCCGAACTCCGCGGCCGGGGCCGCAGGGTCGTCCTCACCACCGGCTTCTCCCGGCCCACCCAGGACCGCATCCTCGCCGCCCTCGGCTGGGAGGACATCGCCGACCTCACGCTCTGCCCCGCCGAGGCCGGGCGCGGCCGCCCGTACCCCGACCTCGCGCTGACCGCGCTGCTGCGCACCGGCACCGACTCGGTGCGGCAGATCGCCGTCGCCGGGGACACCGGCTACGACATGCTGACCGGGGTGCGGGCCGGTGCCCCGGTGGTCGCCGGGGTGCTCACCGGCGCCCACGACGAGGCGCGGCTGCGGGCGGACGGCGCCACCCACGTGCTCGCCTCGGTGACGGAGCTGCCGGCCCTGCTGGGGGCGCCGGCCTGAGCCTGGAGGTCGCGGTCGGGGCGGCTCCGCGCGGAGCCGCCCCGATCACGACCGTCTTCAGGCGCCGACCGGGGCGGCGCCGAGCAGGCGGGAGAGCTGGGGCCAGAGCCCGTCCAGCACGGCCGGATCGTCGGCGATTTTGGCGAACAGCACCATGCCCTCCATCTGGGCGACCGCCGCCCGGGCGCTCTCCCGGCTCGCCGATCCCGCCGGGACGGACCCCTCGGCGGCGGCCTCCGCCAGCACCCCCCGGACCAGCTCGACCTCCTCGTCGAAGATCTCCGCCAGCCGGGCCCGGACGGGTTGCTCCTCGGCGGTGAGCTCCAGCGCGAGGTTGGCGAACAGGCAGCCGCTGACCGCCCCGTATGCCTCTTGGGTCTGCCGCTGCACCGCCGCCGTGCCGCCGAACAGGCGCTCCAGACGGACGAGCGGGGGCTCCCCGCTGCGCAGGGCGGCGAGCCAGTCGGCCCGTTGGGCGCGCCAGTGGGCGTCCACGACCTCCAGGGTGAGCGCCTGCTTCGACTCGAAGAAGTGGTAGAAGCTGCCCTTGCGCACGTCGGCCCGGGCGCAGATCTCGGCGATGCCGATGGTGGCGTAGCCGCGCGACCGCAGCAGGTCGCAGGCCGCGTCCAGGAGTCGCTCGCGTGCGGTGCTCGTCCGTCCCATGACCGGGAGTATACGGGCGGTCAACTATCTATTGCCACATAGTTGACCGGTCGTCTACTGTGACGATCCGCCGGAGCCGAACGGGCTCCGGCCGCGCCGGGCCGTCCGGTCGGACCCGGCCGACGCATCGGAGGGGAGAGCCATGTCCTCGACCACCACGGTCGCCATCGCCTACCACAGCGGGTACGGGCACACCGCCCGCCAGGCCCGGGCCGTCGCCGCGGGGGCCGCGTCCGTCCCCGGCACCCGGGCCGTCCTGCACGACGTCGCCGCGCTCGACGACGCGCTCTGGCGGTCGCTCGCCGGGGCCGACGCCATCGTCTTCGGCTCGCCCACCTACATGGGCAGCCCGTCCGCCGTCTTCCAGGCCTTCGCCGAGGCCAGCAGCAAGGTCTGGGCCGAGCAGGGCTGGTCCGGCAAGCTCGCGGCCGGCTTCACCACCTCGGCGGGCGTCAACGGCGACAAGCTCAACGCGCTGGTCTCGATGGCCGTGCTCGCCGCCCAGCACGGCATGCACTGGGTCAGCCTCGGCCTGCCGCCCGGCTGGCTCTTCACCTCCGACGGCACCCCCGACGACCTCAACCGGCTCGGCGGCTTCCTCGGCGCGATGGCCCAGGCGCCCTCGGACCTCGGACCCGACGGGCACCCGGGCGACGGCGACCTTCGGACCGCCGAGCACCTCGGCCGCCGGGTCGCCGAGACCGCCGCCCGCCTCGCGCCCGCCGCTGCCTGAAAGGGGACCGCCATGAGCACCGGAACCCCCGGCCCCGCCCTCGGCCGGTACGGCGGCCGACTGACCGACCTCCTCGGCATCCGGCACCCCCTCGTCCAGGGCCCCTTCGGCGGCGGCCTCTCCTCGGTGGCCCTGGCCGCCGAGGTCACCCGGTCCGGCGGACTCGGCTCGTACGGGGCGCACCTCCTCGCGCCGGAGCGGATCGGCGACCTGGTCACCGAACTGCGCAGGGCTGCCGACGGGCCCTTCGCGGTCAACCTCTGGGTGCCGCAGCCGGGTGAGGCCGACGCCCCGACCGACGCGGAACTCGCCCGGCACGCCGAACGGACGGGCCCGTTGGCGGCCGAACTCGGCGTCCCGCTCGACGGGGCCCCCGACCCCGCACCCGACTTCGCCGCCCAGGTCGACGCCCTGCTGGCGGCCCGCCCGCCGGTGATCAGCTTCGTGATGGGCGTTCCGCCGGCCGGGGTGCTGCGCCGAGCCCGGCGGGCGGGCATCGTGACCGTCGGCACCGCCACCACCGTCGCCGAGGCCCTCGCCCTGGAGGCCGCCGGACTGGACGCGGTGGTGGCCTCCGGCAGCGACGCCGGAGGCCACCGGGGCTCCTGGCTGCGGCCGGTCCGGGAGTCGCTGGTGGGCACCTTTGCGCTGGTGCCGCAGGTCGCGGACGCGGTGTCCGTCCCGGTGATCGCCGCGGGCGGCATCGCGGACGGCCGGGGCATCGCCGCCGCCTGGGCGCTCGGCGCGGACGGCGTCCAGATCGGAACCGGCTTCCTCGCCACCGAGGAGTCCGGCGCGAGCACCGTCCACAAGGCCGCCCTGCACCGACCGGAGGGCGCCGTCACCGTGCTGACCAGGCTGTTCTCCGGCCGGCCCGCGCGCGGCATCCCCAACCGGCTGGTCCGCGAACTCGCCGCGTACGAGGACGAGGTGCCGCCGTACCCGGTGCAGAACGCGCTGATGCTGCCGATCCGCCGGGCCGCGGCCGCCCGGGGCGACGCCGATCTGCTCAACCTGTGGTCCGGGCAGGCCGCCCCGCTCACCCGGCCGCGGGCGGCCCGGGCGTACGTCGAGTTCCTGCTCGCCGACACCGAACGGGTGCTGGGGCGCTGATCCGCGGCCGGGGCTGCGGATCGCCGGGGAGGGGGGCCGGGACCGGTCCGCCCTCCCCGGAGCGGGGACCGGCTACGGGTGCTTCCAGAGGCTGCGGGCCGCCAGCAGGGGCAGCACGCCCTCGCCGAACCAGTACGCCTCCTCCAGGTGCGGCATCCCGCTCAGCACGAACTCGTCGATGCCCAGCCCGTGGTACTCGGTGATCAGGTCGGCCACCTCGCGGTGGCTGCCCACCAGCGCGGTACCGGCCCCGCCGCGCAGCAGCCCGATGCCCGCCCACAGGCCCGGGTGCACCTCCAGCCGCTCCGCCGAGCCGCCGTGCAGGGCGAGCATCCGGCGCTGGCCCTCCGACTCGCTCAGCGCGAGCGCCCGCTGGGTCTCCCGGACGCGCTGCGGGTCCATCGCGGCGAGCAGCCGCTCGGTCTCCGCCCACGCCTGCGCGGAGGTGTCCCGGGTGATGACGTGCAGCCGGATGCCGAAGCGGATCGACCGGCCCCGCGCGGCGGCCAGTTCGCGGATCCGGTGGATCTTCTCCCGTACCTGGGCGGGCGGTTCGCCCCAGGTCAGGTAGACGTCCGCGTACCGCGCCGCGACGTCGCCGGCCGCCGGGGAGGAGCCGCCGAAGTACACCGCCGGCACCGGGTCCGGCAGCCGGTTCAGCACCGCCCGCTCGACCCGCAGATGGGGGCCGTGGTGGTCGACCGTCCGGCCCGCCCAGAGCCGCCGGGTGATGTCGAGGAACTCCCCGGTCCGGGCGTACCGGGCGTCCTTGTCCAGGAAGTCCCCGTAGGCGCGCTGCTCGGCGGACTCCCCGCCGGTCACCACGTTGAGCAGCAGCCGACCGCCGGACTGCCGTTGGTAGGTCGCGGCCATCTGCGCCGCCAGCGTCGGACTGATCTGCCCGGGCCGGAACGCGACGAGGTACTTCAGCCGCTCGGTCACCTGGGTCAGCATCGCGGTGGTCAGCCAGGCGTCCTCGCACCAGGCCCCGGTCGGCGTCAGCACCCCCTCGAAGCCCAACTGCTCGGCGCTGCGGGCGATCTGCCCCAGGTAGGCGATGCTCGGCGGGCGGTCCGAGCCGGCCGTGCCGGGCGTGGAGCCGTGTCCGCCGCCGACGACGTGGCGGCTGTCGCCGTTGGTGGGCAGGAACCAGTGGAAGGTGAGGGACATGGGTGCGGTGCTCCTGACGGCCGGGTGCCGGTGGGGTGGACTCGGGGGCGGGTCAGGAGCGACAGCCGTCCGCGCACACCCGGGCGAGGTCGACGTGCAGGCGTCGGACCAGCGGGGCGGCGGGGGCGGTCATGGCGGCCATTGTCCCGGCGCCGGCCGCCCCGGATCAAGGGGGCGGGGGCGCCGGGGAACGGCGGAGCCCGCCGCTCCTCCGGGGAGGAACGCCGGGCTCCGGTGCGGCCTCGGGGGCTCGGATCAGACCTGGCCGGCCTTCTCCAGAGCCTCGCAGCAGGTGTTGATCAGCAGGCGGGTGACCACGTACGGGTCGACGTTCGCGTTCGGGCGGCGGTCCTCGATGTAGCCCTTCTGGTCCACCTCGACCTGCCACGGGATGCGGACCGACGCGCCACGGTTGGAGACGCCGTAGCTGTAGACGTTCCACGGGGCGGTCTCGTGCTTGCCGGTCAGGCGCGACTGGATGTCGTCACCGTACTGGTTGACGTGCTCCAGGACGATCTCCTGCGAGGCACCCAGCGACTCGCAGGCGGTGATGATGGCGTCGTAGCCCTCACGCATCGCCTTGGTGGAGAAGTTGGTGTGCGCACCCGCGCCGTTCCAGTCGCCCCTCGCCGGCTTGGCGTCCAGGGTGGCGTCGATGCCGAACTCCTCGGCGGTGCGGTAGAGCAGGTAGCGGGCGATCCACAGGTCGTCCGAGACGGTCAGCGCGTCGACCGGGCCGATCTGGAACTCCCACTGGCCGGGCATGACCTCGGCGTTGATGCCGCAGATCGCCAGGCCGGCGTCGATGCAGCGGTCGAGGTGCAGCTCGACGATCTCGCGGCCGAAGACCTCCTCGGCGCCGACACCGCAGTAGTAGCCGCCCTGCGGGGCCGGGAAGCCGCCCTCCGGGAAGCCGAGCGGACGGGAGCCCTTGAAGAAGGTGTACTCCTGCTCGATGCCGAAGATCGACTCCTGGGCGGAGTACTTCTCGGCGACCTCGCGCAGCAGGGCGCGGGTGTTCGACTCGTGCGCGGTACCGTTCGTCTCCAGGACCTCGCAGAGGACCAGGATGTTGTCGCCGCCGCGGATCGGGTCCTTGACGACCTTCACCGGCTCCAGCACGCGGTCGGAGGCGTGGCCCTCGGCCTGGTTGGTCGACGAACCGTCGAAGCCCCAGGTCGGGATCTTGTCCGCGTTGGGCAGGACCCGAGTCTTGGAGCGGAGCTTGGCGGTCGGCTTGGTGCCGTCGATCCAGATGTACTCGGCCTTGATTGCCACGGCGGTGTACCTCGCAAACTGAGTGGTGGGTGCCCGCGTAGCGTCGCAAGCCGCCGTTTCCCGGTTGTTCCTCTCATGTAACGCCCATGTGAACCAACCGTCCGCGTCGACACCGTCACTGTCCGGGAGTGCCGTCGGCGGCACTCCCGGCGGGCGGGAGGGCACCCGGCCCGGCGTACGGGCCCGCGGTCCGGGTGCGGTCCGGGCGCCCGGCTCAGGAGCGGCGGGCGTGCGCGGCGCGGCGTCGGCGGGTGGCCAGGAGGGCGCCGGCGCCCACCAGCAGCAGGGCCACCGAACCGGCGGCGAGCGGCGCGGTGGAGCCGCTGCTGCCGGTGGCGGCCAGGTGGCCGT